>DATEMI010000221.1:0-16901 GCA_035275665.1 Terriglobales bacterium
AACACATGTACCGGCAGACCGTGGCATTTGGCCGCAAGGGGATCGGAATGGTTGCTATCAGCGCGGTCGATATCGCCATTTGGGACCTCCTGGGCAAGGCGACAAAACAACCTATCTTTCGATTGCTTGGAGGCAGAACCAAGAAACGCGTTCCTGTGTATGCGAGTCGACTGTACAGTCAACCGCTCGACCAGTTAGCCGCAGAAGCCGAGTCTTATAAAAATCAGGGCTACACTGCGATGAAATTGCGTTTCGGTTGGGGACCGCTGGATGGCGCCACCGGCATGCAGAGAAATCTCGATTTGGTTCGAACCGTGCGCGAAGTTATTGGGACCGAGGTTGATCTTATGGCTGACGCCTACATGGGTTGGAATCTCGACTATGCGCGCCGCATGATCCCGCTCCTTGAGCCTTATCGATTGCGCTGGCTGGAAGAAGCGGTAATTCCCGATGACATTGGCGGCCTCGCCGGCCTTAAGGCCATGAGTACAGTACCAATTGCGAGTGGAGAGCACGAATTTACTTTGTACGGATTTCGTGAGTTACTTGACGCGAAAGCGGTTGACTACATCCAATTCGATACGAATCGAGTAGGAGGCATCTCGCAGGCCAGAAAAATCGCCGCGCTAGCCGAGGCTTACTCAGTTCCCGTAGTTCCTCATGCCGGCCAGATGCACAATTATCATGTCGTCATGGCTAGCTTGAACTCGCCCCTGGCGGAATTCTTCCCGCGAGTTGATGTTGAAATCGGCAACGAACTCTTCTGGTACATCTTCAAAGGCGAACCAACTCCGACCAATGGGTACCTCGATTTAAGCGACGACATTCCCGGCTTGGGCCTTGCAATCGATGAACACGCACTCAAGCAGTTCGCGATTATCGAATGAGAATTAGTCGAGCGCCGAGAACGTTGTGAATATCATGATGGTCTAACCTCAGTTCCGACGCTCCGACGATGTGTGACACGCCTCACGTAGTCTACCTTGGAGTCACCTCAGCGATTCTCTGGCCGTGTGCAAGTTCTGTTTCACAGTCCAAAAAGTATCGGCTATCGTGTTCATGCGATCTGCGCTGATCACGAACTCAACGGTATCCGAATCGTTGCTCGCCTCACAGCGGATCACGCCACTGGCTTCGGGCGCAAATTCAAATCGCGTGCCGGACTCGACGATGAGGCTCACTGCCACCTTGGCGTTGGGAATCAATGTGGGTGGCGGCGGCACACCGGTCGCGGCGAGCTTTCTTAAGAGCGAAACGAATTCCGACAACTCGTCGTCGTCGAGGTAAGTCGTTAAGGACTGCCCTTGCGAGGAGTAGTGCTCCGCGTCCGCAGGCGACGACGCCCGAGCGTTGCGCGAGATGTTCAGCAAGACCGCAAACGCTTTGGGTCCATTGGGCTCATCGAACAACGTCCGGCTCCGAGGGGTGAGCTTGAGCGAGGTAGAACCGGCATCGATCGTCACCGTCGGGAATGTGAGTTCAACCAGCGGATGTCCAAAGTGATCCCCACTAAAACGCTCGAAATCGCTCATCGGCGGCAATACTGCGATGGGCACGTGCTGGACACTTTCACGTGAGGGAAGACTCCTCACGCGATCCATGGCCGCGCTTTGCGACCACAGCATCCCAGCCGAGCAGCAGCAAATCAAAGCCAAGGCATACTTTTTGCGGTTCATCGTGGTCCCCCTTATGGGAATTCTTACGCGAGTACAAACACGGATGTCCATCGGATGTAGCAGCCCTATTCTGAGACACGGGACGACATCGAGATGTCGGATAATCGGTTTTACCGCATCTTCGCTGGAAAACATCGCGGAAAGCGAACATAAATTGCGATCATTCCAAGCACCGGCGAAACAATCATTACTCTTCTCTCTCTTCTGAGAAAACCTCCGGATCGCTGTGCTTGCCTTTGCCTTCGGTTTACCGCTCTCGATTGGAATCGCGCGCTTATCACACTGACAGCTGTATCGGGTTAGCAGCTTCGACCTGCCCAGCTTTATAGGGGATGATTGGCGGTTGCCACAACCGTCTCTCTAATCAGTTCAGGGCCTGGGCCGTGGAGTCGGCCTGTTCCTCGGTTTTCCTTTTTTGCAAACATCCTTATTCCGTGTGGCGGATCAGGTCGGGGCGGAAAACGAAACTGACCGGCGAAATCGGTTTCTGTCATAATCTCAACGCATGTGGGATTTAGTTACTCACGTTCTTTCACGTGTCCTCACGATTGCCTGGTTCGCGGGTGCGGTGCTAATGATTCTTACCATTCCGGCCTGCGCCGTGAAAATCTTTTCGGCATTGTGGGAAGATAGCGACGAAGAGGATCAGGCGGTGTACGAGGGCGTTCGCAAGAAGTGATTCTGCTTATCGAATCCAGTGATGCTGCAGCGAGGCGCGGATCGCGCTGCCAATAAAGACGAAGCATCCTACTGCGGCGCCGAGTGCCCATAGCGATCCGATGAGCTTCCCCAAGACAAGTGTCAGGCGATGGTACGGCTTGAGGTAGGGATTGAACTGATCCCAAAAACCAGCTGGATGGCGGAAGATCCAGACTCCCGTCACCAGGACAGCGAAACAGATCGCGCTAAACACCAGATTGATCAGCGCTCCCGCTCGAAAAAGCACCTCGAAGCTCACCTCTCCACTTCAATCCGAGCGCAATAAGAGTTTGCTCAGCGCGAGATAAAGAATTCGTAAAGGAGTGCTGAGAGCGATTGTGTGACGGAAGCTGTGAACTGTCGCTCTGCTAATTGCTGGAGGTCCTGAAGCAGCTTAGAAGCTGAAATAAAAAAAGGGGCCATCCCGAACTTGCGTTCAGCATGGCCCTTCCGGGGCTTCCTCGGGGTGTCGAGGAAGACTTACCGGCTGTTGGGGGCAGCCGGAGTAACGTTTTGCGCCGAGGCCTCGCCCTGCACGTTGGTCATGAGCTGGACATCGACACGGCGATTCTTCGCGCGACCTTCAGACGAATGGTTGCTGGCAACTTCCTTGTCTTTGCCGAGTCCGGCGACGTAGATCTTGTAGGCCGGAACGTTGTATTGCGTCGCGAGATACTGCACGACTGCTGCGGCGCGCATCTGGCTGAGCTTGTAGTTGTACTGCGCGCTGCCCACGGAGTCGGTCCCACCATAGAGCTGGACTACATATCCCTTGGTGTTCGGGATGTCGTTGCCAAGCTGATCGAGCGCTTCCTTGGCTTTCTTACTCAGCACTGCGCTGTTGAAGGCGAAGTGCACTGACGTTTCCGCAACGGGACGATAGTTATCGAGGTTGGCGACGGTGTTGGTGAGTGTATCAACTTTGCCGGCGGTCTGATTCGCAGCCTGCTGCGCCTGGTCGGCAGCTTGTCCTGCGGCGAGCGCCTTCTGGTCGACCGCTGCGGTCTTGGCGTTTACGCCGGAGATTCCCTGCTGCGCGCGGGCATCGACATCGCGGATGTCGCGCGAGTTCTTCGCGGTCAGATCATCGAGTTCGTTAGTCTTGTTGATGATGGGCGCGGTTTCGTTGCGCACATACTTCTTAGTGGAGCAGCCTGCGCTCAACAGCATGGCCGCGCCTGTGATTGCGGCAATAAATAAGCGGTTCATTTCTCTTTCAATCTCCTTAACCCCTGCAGCCCCGGACTTTCAGCTTTTGGGGACCAAATGGTTCGTCAACGCACGCTGACAAACTTCTCGGCTTGTCCAAGAGCAACGGTGCTGCCAATCGGCGAAAAGGTTCATGGAACGGCGGACTGCTTGTTTTCAGCAAGTTAGCACCAGGAAATCAGCAGCAACTCTGGGCAACTCTGGCGCGAGCAGCGCGGAAATGCTTCAGCCATAGAATTTTTACTCGGCGTATGTTGAGGTTCGTCAGCAGCAGCTCTGCCGAACCGACATAGCCTCGGCCCTCCTGCCGCTTGCCTTCGGCATCTTTTGTGGTTGCGCTCCACTTTGTCCAAAAATCCAGGGCGGCTGAGCCGCGCTGGATGAATCTACACACAAGTTCATGGGAGGAGAGACTCTATGCGCTTAACTCGCGCGTTCGCATTACTCGCAATTCTCGCGGCGGTGTTCACGATCGCCTGCTCACAACAGAAAGCAAACGCTCCAGATGTGAGCGATCAGATTAAGGATTCGCTCAAAACGAATAATCTCGGAGACGTAAAAGTTAGTGAAGATCGCGACAAGGGCGTGATCACGCTCTCCGGCGATGTAAAGGATGAGCAGGCCAAGGCTCAGGCTGAAGATATCGCCAAGCAGAACGCCGGCGGTCTGATCGTGGCCAACGAAATCGGCGTACGTCCTGCAGGAGCCGAGGGCGAAGCCAATAAAGTGGACAACAATCTAGATAAAGGAATCGAAGATAATCTTCGCGCCGCAATCACCGCAAAGGGCATGGATAACCAGCACATCCGCTTCGACTCAAAGAACGGCGTCGTTACGCTGAAGGGCGACGTGGATAGTGCCGCTCAGCGGCAGGCAGCGGAAAAAATGGCTGCCAACATTCCCAACGTCTCTCAGGTTGTCAACGAGCTGGAGGTGAAAGGAGCCAAGAAGAGCCGTCGTCAGGCAGCTTCTTCGGGCGAGTAAGGTCAGACTTCAATCTGGCGCACAAATGCCGTTCTGGGAGTTCCCAGAACGGCATTTTTATCTCAAGCGGTTAGTTCCTAGCCACCGCCGACTTCTGGTCATCACCAACTTCGCATCACAGCGGCGATGATTTTGCCGAGCGCATCTACGTCGCGGACGTCAACGACCTCCGCAGGTGAGTGCGAGTAGCGCAGGGGCCAGCCCAGGGCAACGTCGGTGCTTCCGTAGATAAGGAAAGTGGCGCCATCGTTTCCTCCTCCGGTGACGCCGTATTGGGCTGCGATGTGGTTTTCGCGGGCGATGCTTAGCACTCGATCGACGAACTTTTCAGGAACGATGTTGGAATTATCGACAGCGCGAATTACGAAGCCGCGGCCGATTGGGGCATCGGCAAATCGCTTCGATTCGAGTGGAGAGTCTGCGCTCACGAACGTGTCGATCGCGAAAACAACGGTTGGAGTTTTTCCGCTTGCGGCGAGATCTTTGGCAGCTCCTGCGGCGCCGAACAGACCGAGTTCCTCGCGCGTTGACCAGATTAACGTTACGTCGCGGCCAGCAATCTTTGGAGCGGTAGACTGTCCACCCAGCGCCCATGCTGCTTCGACGAGTGCCGCGCATCCAACGCGATCATCCAAAGCTCGCGCACTGGCCCGCGTACCCAGCAGCTTGCGGTAGGTCTTAGGAATGGTGACAAAGTCTCCCACTTTGATTCCCATCTGCGCGACCTGTTGTGGGCTGGTTGCACCCACGTCCATATGAAAGACCTGATTGCGACCCCGCGGCCACTGAAAATCGGGCTTGTCCCATCCATCCGGAAGTTCCAGCACGCCGGGATGCATGCCGTTCGACGAATGCACGAGCGCAGCATGACCGAGAAAATATGCGAGCACGCCGGTGCCTTCTTCTTTAAGTTCCAGTCTTCCATCATCGAGGACCGAGCGAACTTCGTAGCCGATCTCATCCATGTGAGCGACGACAACGATCCTCTGTGCCGGATTTGGAGAGGACGATGGAAGATGCACAATCAAGTTTCCGGCATCATCCATAGCCGGCTCGGCCCAAGACGGGAGCAATTGCGTGACGGCAGCTCGTATGTTTTGTTCGTGCTCGCTGGGACCATAGGTTTCGACGAGTTCACGCAGAACACCCTCAACCGCGGGAATTGTTTGTGGGTGAGTTGGAGCGGGCGGCTCGGGCAAGGTCGGCACAGGTTGTGAGTGAATCTGAGGGGCGGAGCCCAGATAGAAATCGATCAGTGAGGCCAGTGAAGCTACGTCCTCGGATTGCAGGATCTCGCCGGGTGTCGATGGCCACGACGTGGCTACGGCAAGATGGATGGTTCGCTCCGGCAACTTTGGTTGCAGCATGTAGCTGTCTAGCGGCAGCATCGGCGCCGAATAGTCGTCTGTGATTTTGATCTGGTGTTCGGTGGCAAGCTTTGTGAGTTCTGCTGCCAGACTGGTGGCATCGCTCTCCGACTTTTCGCCGGCGAGCAGTACGCCGTCGCCTGGCCGATGCTGGAACGACTGAGTCGCCTCGCGCTGTCCGGGTGATACCGGCGCTCGCATGCAACGGCCGACATAAATCACTTCCTCGGGATTGGTTTCATGGATCACGCGCTGCAGCCCTCGTGCGCCCAGCCACTGTTGTGTGACGAACGCGAAGGTCACTGATCCAGTGAGCTTGGTGCGGTTCAAATTGCGAATGACTTCCAGTAAAGCGGCGGCGCCGAAGCGATCTCCAATCGCTGGAGCTGTCCACTGGCCAGAACCCATCTCGTATAAACTGCGCTGAATCGCGATGGGATTCAGAAGATCTACTCCGGCGGAACGAGCTTCGGTCGCGCTGCTCGCGCCAACGTCGACGTACATGTTGTCCAGATCAGCAGGCGAAGGCGCCTGCTGCCGCTGTGGTTGCAGATGTATAGAGAGTCCGGCCGCCGCCCCATTGATCCATGAATGTTGGTGCGTGGCGATTTTGACGGGCTGGGCGGAGTACAGCTCCGTGAAGAGCGGAAGATTGCCGGTCTGCGGCAATCGTTGGACAGTCAGGTAGCCATCTGCCGTGATGCCGCTCGCCACGAATCCTGGCTCGTCGATCCCGGTGACGATCAGACGATGAGGAGCGCCCGTTCCCATAGTGAGAACAACATTCCCCTGGTTATCGACCTGGGGGGAAAACGCCTTCAGCTTGGCTGCGACTGCAATTGCTAATTGCTGCTCATAACCGGACACAGCAGGTATCTCGACGAACTCGCGCGTGTCATCGGCGAGACTTCCAGTTTGTGCAAAGATAAGGACACCGGATAGAAAAACCAAAGCAACGAGCAAACGATTGGTATGCATTTTCGAAATGCAAGTTCTCTGTCGCATGATTCTTTGGTAAGGTCTTCGAACATAATGGCCAACAGAAATTCCAGTAAATAAGTTTGGGCAAGTCAGCCTCCGACTCTGCAGCCTCTCGCGAGGCGTGGCGGATGCTAAATTTCCTGGTTTCGTACAGCACCAAAGTTTTGGGCGGAAAACATGGGAATGAATCAACACCTGTGAAAGTGTACCGTCGCTCATGCTGCAGCGCGACCATCGGATTCAAAGCAGGGGCGAAGCGCAGGCCAGAAGCCATAGTGGGTTTGAGTCTTTGAGGTCACTTCTCCGCAGCCCGAGCTGCGATCTCCACACGCGCTGTGCCGAGAGTCGAGTGTTTTGCGCTTATCCGAATTAATCCCACTTTGTCGGCAAGCGCCTTGATCCACACCGCACCAACTCCTCCGCTCTCTACTAAAGAAAAGGGATTATCACCAACGATCACTCCGGGCCCTATCAATTCAAACGTGACTTCACCACCGGCAAATGCGCGTTCTGCTCCGAATTTGTCGGCGACTTTGAATACGAGCCGGGTCGCATCCGCTCCGTCCGCGTCGAGAACAGTATCGTCAGCCTTCAACAGAAATTGGTCCTGAGATGGATCGGAAGAAAAGAACCGTGAAAGCAGCAGTCGGTTTCCGACGAAGCCATCGATGCGAAGTTCCGGCCGCGCGGATCCGTCCAGATCGAGATCGGCAAAGAACGGGGGATGTTTCAAATGGGGAAAGTCTGCGGCATTCGGATGTAGGGTCGCCTTCCGTTGACCGCCAACGGAGAGCTCCAGACGATCGCAGTTGGAGAAAATGGCGGCCTGCTTGCCGGGACCTCTCGGCGTTTGCGGTCCAAAATCCCAATAGAAACTTGGCTGGATGATGGGACGGACGTTCGGATCACCCTGCGCGTGGTAAAAAGAAGCTCCCAATTTAGGAATGCGGAAGACATCGGCTATGCCCGGCGTCTTAACCGTGTTGTAGGAGTTGACGAGGCTGGCATACTCGAACGCGCACCACGCGATCACGCCGCAGATTCGCGGCTTGGCCCCTGCGCGGCTATGTGCTTGCGCGTGTCTTACTGCCTGCACCTGCTGCAGGCTCACATCGCCTGCGCGCCGATACCTGATCCCAAAACCTTTGCCGGCCGTGTAGTCGAATTGTCCGACTGCTTCCGCCAGCATGTACGGAACACCGGGCACGGGGTCTGCGATTCCTACACTGCCGTCGGGTTCCGCATGATAGTCGTCGAAGGCAAATACATCTTCATGCCAGTTCTCCTCCCAATCTTTGCGAGAACCGGGTGTCATAGACCCGGAGTCTGGCCGAGAATCGTCGAGGGATTTCGCCAATGCTGTGGTGCGGCGATACAGGGCAACATCGTTTGCCGATTCGTTGGCGCGGACTCCCCAAATAACAATTGCGGGATGATTGCGATCGCGCACTATCATGTCACCGACATCGCGAACCAGAAGTTCTTCCCACGCGTCGTCGCCGAGATAGCCCCATCCGGGAGTTTCTTCCCACACCATCAGCCCAAGTTCGTCACATGCATTCAGAAATGCTTCTGATTGCGGATAGTGGGAGCAGCGAACGATATTGCAGTTCAGCTCGCGGCGAAGCATTTCTGCGTCGCGGCGCATCACTCGTGGAGGCATCGCGCCGCCGACATACGGATAGATTTCGTGCCGGTTCAATCCGAAGAGCTGCAGCCTACTGCCATTCAAGAAGAATCCATCCAATTCAAATCTTGCATCGCGGAGGCCGGTGCGTACGCGATAGTCATGTATGGGCTTGCCGTCGACAAGCAGGCGGGCAACAACGCTATAGAGACGCGGCGAATCGACATCCCATAACGCAACGTCGCCTAAATTGGGAAGAGTAATCGTCAGACTCGATTGGCCGATCTTATCAAGGTGCACTGTTTCTACAGCCTTTGAAACGACGCGAGCACCATCTTGCAGTTGAGCCTCGACCTGAACGGACTTAGCTGGAAGGACGGCAGCATCGAGCGTGCACAAGACCTCGATTCGGCGGCTCGGATCGAGGACTTGAACTGGCTTCACAAAGAGGTCCCGAATAAAGATTTGGGGAACCGCCGTTAACCAAGCGGAGCGATAAATGCCACCTGCTTCCAGGTAATCTACCCGCTTTGCGCCGAGCGGCGAGCCTTCCGGCGGCACATTGCTCCAGCGCGAATCTACGGTCACGTTCAGCGTATTTTCGCTTTTCAACCATTTAGTTAGTTCGTACTCAAATGGGAGATACCCTCCGAGATGTCGTGGAAGTTCCTGACCGTTGATCGTCGGGGTTGCTCCTACCATCACGCCGTCAAATTTCAGGAAAACACGCAGACCTTTTAGCTCGCGTGGGAGGCTGAAGTGACGCCTGTAAATCCAGAGATCCTGCCACGCCGCAGGATTCCAGTTTTCCCACGAGAGTTTCGCGACACAGTGCGGCAGGGTGATGGAGGAGAACGTGCGCTCATCAATGTCCGCGACGCGAACAGACGGATTCAACTTCCCGCCGAACATCCAGTCGCGGTCGAAAGCAAGAATGTGGCTGGCCGGACCGGATTCTTTGGATTGCTCTGCGGTTGCCAGATTTCCCCATCGCAACACCGGCGCCAGTGCCAGCGCGGCTCCGCTCACGACGGTATTACGAACGAAGTCCCTGCGCGAAATGTGAGAGCTTGAACCCAAATTTTTCATGCGCGAATGATGAAGCGAAGACGCATGTCTTCGCCGTACCACTGAACGTAATTTGTTCCCCACGCGTTGTTGAATAGACAGCAATGGATGCCCTCTGAGAGGTCGGGTTGAGACCGCGAGAAACTCAGCGGCGATTTCTCGCCCAAGGCAATCAATGGAGCGTCGAGCATTTCGACAGCGAACATCCCCTCTTTGTCACGAAGGCGAAAGCTCGTTTCGACTGCATGCATTTGCCGATTGCCGGACGACACAACATCAAACGGTGAAATCTCTTCGCCGCATTTGTCCATGGTCCAACCTTCCGAAGACGAAACTGCCGGACGGAAGGTGAGCCACAGCGCTTCTGGAAGACGTGTTGCCGGTTTCCCAAACCAGTAAAAATTCAGATGAATTAAAGGTTCGGAGTTGGGTAGCACAAGTTCCAGATACATTCGTTCGGGAAAAGAAGCGCGGCCGCTCTGTCGTGCGTCGAGATCGCGAACCTCAAGTTTCGCCAGTACTCTGTGCCCCTGTGTTTCATTTTCAACCCGCAGACTCGAAAGCGAAGCCTGCCACTGCTGACTCGCCGCTCCGAATTTTTCCATGAGTGGTTTTCCAAAATCCTTCGCGACCCAATCGGCGGTGCTGATGATGTAATTGGCAAAAAAGCGAGAATAGTCTTCCTGCGCCAATGTTTGATAAGAGAAAAGAGCAATCGGGTGATCTGCCGAGGCCCATTCACGTCCTGAAGCCTTGTTGCGCAAACGCCGAATGGCTCCATTGTCTGGATCGATGCCGATCATGAAATGCGCAGTTTCGATTTCGCTTGCCGGCGAATGGGATCTACTCTTTGAAGAAGGTTCAACAGCGTTGAGGCTCTGTATTGCCGTACGAGCTTGCTCGCGAAGCTGAACCGGGAGCGACTCAATTCCATCTTTGAGATCCTGGCGCTTTTCCTGCCAACTTCCCGTAACAACTTTGTACTTCTCCGTTGCCAGCACCTCGACGAGATCTCGCGGTTTGTAGTGATCGTAGTCGAGCCATCGCTTTGTATCGGTTCCCCACGTATGCTCCGGTTCCAGAAGCAGGCGGCGGAGCAATGCGAGATCAGTGGCATCTCCGACGCGAAAGCGTTTTGCCGCCAACCATTCGCGACGAAGTCGAGAGACCTCCCGATAACACGCAATCTTGAAAGGATCACTTGCGGCGCCATAGATCCATGTATCGCCGATTTCCTGTGTAATCACGGGCAGGTGATCGCGATATGGAACGGTAGCGTTGGCTACGTCGGTAAGGCTACCAGGACTAATCTGCGCATTCGGGTACCGCTCGTGTAAATCAGAATGAATCTTGCTGATTTCATCAGGAGTATGGGGCCCGCTGTTATCGCCACGGACAACTATTGCGACAACCAGATCAGATCCCGGTACACGGACCGTATTTCCGTAGCCGTGGTGATACATCACCATGACGCTCGCGCCTCGGCTGTCTTTCCAAAGGAACAATGGAGGAACTTCCGCCGGTCGACTCGCACCATTGACGCCAATGTCGAGAAACTGGATACCATGCGCGGCGAGAGGACTGACTAATCCGCGCGTGTGACCGGGGACATCCGTCATCTTCGCGCCAGTGGTTTTTTTTCCGAAGCGCCGATCCAGAGTTTCGGACAAACCGATGCTTCCGGAGATCATTGAAGGATCGAGCAGTTCGGTCTGCCAGGAGAAAGGAAGCGCATGCCACGCTATGTCGCCGTTCGCTATCGCCTGTTCCATGCGCTTGCGATCTTCATTGGAGGCCTGCTCGAGATATTCGTACAACAACCACGAGCCGGTCGTCCAAACATAGCGCTCTTTGCCGGCTTCACGCAGATCGCTTGCGACTCGTATCGCTTGAGGAAAGTACACGTCGAAGTAACGGCGGAGTACAGCCGCCTGTGTGTTCGTGAATCCAACATCAAGATGACATTTGAAAACCGCAAGCACCCGCTTCACATCAGGTTCCGGTGCGATCGAGGTCGAAGGAGCCTGGATTCCGAATGAAGCGGAGGACTCCCAGAACGTGGCGCCGGCCAGCGCACCAAGTGTCTTAATGAATTCACGTCGCTGCATATCTAAATATCGCGTCCATATGAACTTTCAATTTGTTTGCTGGATTGGAACACGCACGACCAGAGCAGAGGCCGCCGCCACATTGAAATCAGTCCTAGCATTGGCAGAGACCTTTAGTTCACTCCATTTCCCGTTCCAGGAGCCGTCACTGATGGACGCTCCACCAAGAGTGATGCCGGTCCTGGCGCCAACATCTCCATTGGGCGCGATGAGAGCCATCCCAGAAGCATGCCCCATGATTCCCGGCGCCACTATCGTTACATTCGCAGCCCGGGCGCCTGCTCCATGCTCCTTATTAATAATGGTTACGAAGAGTTTCCGACCATCGCGCACCGCATAAGCAGTCAAATTAATCCCCTGATCGCTGGATATGGTAAGCGGAAGAATGTTTCCGTCGCTGCCCAGATCGAAGGCTTTGATCGCATATGCCTTGGGATTGAATCGGAAAATTCCCGACGGATCGAGATATATGGTGTCGGTGTAGATCCAACGCTTGTTGTGAAAGTTCACGCCTACAGCATGGTGTTGGGCTTGCCAGTACATATAATCGAGCGCCCACAATGCTGAGGCGAAGGCATTGCTGGCGCCGTTCACACCGCCTGTGTAGTCGTTGCACTCCGTCATTCGATACTCAAAGCCTTCGCCCTGAACGGGTGCAAGCACGTGATCGTAAAGGACGGCATAGCGCGTGGCCCAATCGTGCGACAGCATCGAATCGATTCCCATTTCGATACTAACCCCCACAGCGCTCTGGCCGGGATAGTCGTGATGCGTAACAAACTTGACGTGCAGATTCTTCGCATCATGAGCAAAGTGCTGCGTCCACGACTCGCCGTCGTAATCGGTGTCTTTGGTTCCAGGAACGGGATAGTTTGAGCCAGTATCAGGTCCCGTAATGCACACATCGGGTACCGCTTTGATAATAGCGTTCGCATACGCCTTCCAATCAGCCAAATAGGAAAGGTATGCTGAGCCGGGTATCCCCGGCTCACTCTCAACTATTCTCGGATCCCGTGGGTGGCCAGGAAAGGTATGAAACGAGTGCCAGTCCGGTTCATTCCCAATCTGGAAACAGCTCAACTGTGTCCTGTAGTGCCGATCGATGTACTGGGCGAGCTCCGCAGACTGAGCCGGATTGCCGTTCAGCAACCGAAACGTATAGATAACCTTTACGTCTGCTGCATTTGCAAATGCAAACAATTTGTCGATGTCAGGAGGTCCGGGAACTGCGTACTCCGGACCGTCCGCTGTCCCTCCCCCAACACGAAGATTTCGGATTCCGATGGTCCGAAACAGCTCGACGAGCTGCTTATTATCGTCGGTGAAAAGATAGCTTCCGTCTTTCCCCGGCAGCAGATTTGAACTTTCAAAACTCAAGCCAGCAAAATCATGCGCGATCGGCACTCCGGGATTCAACGTGTCGATTGTTATCGTCACCTGCGATTGCGCATGAGCCGTAGCGGCAATAAGACAGAAAGTCAGACATAGACCGGATATTCTTGTTTTCAACATGTCCCGACGTAATTAACGAGTTATCGAAACACTAGAAGGTTAATTTGAGTGCCATTTCTCCCATGCGCGGATCCTTGGCGCTGGTAATCGTGCCAAAACCGCCCGCTCCAACGTTAGTGTTGGGAGCATTGAAATTGGTGTGGTTGAAGACGTTGAAGAATTCAGTGCGCCACTGCAAAGCAAAACGTTCCGAAAGGTGAATGTCTTTATAGGCAGCCACATCAAATAGGATCAACCCAGGTCCGATGATGCTGCCACGTGCAGCATTGCCGAAATATCCGGCTGCAGGTTGCGCAAAGGCGCTTGCGGTGAACCATTGCTGGACCGTTTTGGGGTACGTAACCGGCCCGATAACATCCGGCCGCGTTGCCAGACCCTGATGGCTAAGGCTGAGTCCAGGGGATAAAGATGGACCGCTTTCGATTGTGGTCATATCAGCAAACTTCCAACCGCCCATGACGCTCCTCTGCCAGAAGGAACCGGTTTTGAACCACGGCAATGTGTAGATGAAGCTACTGGTGAAGACATGAGCCCGATTCAAAGTGGTATTTCCGTAATCCGCGTCCGGGTTGTGCGAATTTTGAGGCGTGCTGCCTGTAATTCCGAATTGTTGCCCTGACAGGGTGCTCAAGCTATGCGACCAGGTATAAGACGCATTCCAAAAGACGTTGTGGCCAATAGGATGCTTCAGAACTGCTTCCAGAGCATCCCATTTCGCGTAAGCATTGGTCACATACCAGTTGATAGTTGAATATCCTTGAAATTGCGCAAAGTAGGCATTTGCATAGTTTCCCGTATTGATCAAGGGGTTAAAGTCGTACGCCACGCCATTGACTGTTACTGGCCCAGGCTGATTTAGATCGAGCTGCTGGGGCAAATGGCGACTTGTGCTTGCTGCTCCAGCTATAGACATAAACCAATTCGATGGAAACTCATGCTGTAAGCTCAAGCTATAAGTCTGAACATCCGCCGCGCGCATGTTATCGATCTGCTCTCCGTAAATTACCGGAGCAGTCGGGGCTGCCGCGGCTCCTCCCGTCGGATTTGGGAAGTTAACGTTGATTAAATTCACATTCTGGATTACCGGGGCGGTAATGCAGCTCATTGCGCAATCGCTGTTTGCGGCTGATTTCGTGTAATTGATGCTGTATCCGCCACGGACAGACGTCTTACCATCCGCAAGCACATCCCAGGCGAAGCCGATCACCGGTGAGATGTAATACTGATGCGCTCCGGTTAAATTCAATGGAACGCCGTTCTGCCCATTTTGGATCATTCCATTATAAGGATCGTAACTTGGAGTAAACGTCAGTACGCCCTTCTGGCTAACGACCGGAGCTTTCGCTGAATCGAATTTTGTCGGATCGAAGACCACCTCATACCCGGGCTGCTCATCCGGCTTTGGCATGAAGTACCAGCGGGCACCAGCAGTCAGGCTGAACCGTCGGTTCACGTGCCATTGGTCCTGGGCGTAGAAGGTATCAATTGGATACTGGAGATGCTTGCGAACCTGCGTGCTGCTTTGGCTGAAGCTGTTTGAATAGCCGAGCAAGAAATCCGCTACAGAATTTCCGGTTATGTTTCCGTTAAAGCTGAAAGCTCCCGTGGTGGAGGGTCCGCTGTTGCTGTACTCGCGATGCGTTCCCCACAGCAATGTTCCGCCTGCTTGAATGAAGTGCTTGCCGCGGAGCCAACTCCAATTGTCGGTTACCATTTGCTCGAACTCTGAGAATCGAGGGAGAATAATCGCCGACCTCGTACCCATTGCAGACCAACCGCCGGAGAACGTGACCGCTGGCAGATAATTCTGCAAGTACCCCCCTGCATAAGGAAGGTTCTGCGTGTAACCGGAAATTTGCGACACTTGTGAAGTTCCGTCGATGTCGTGGTAGTAGATGAAGCGATTCATTGATACGCTTGTTTGGTTCGTCATGGCTGGCGAGATGGTTTGCGCCAGTTGAATCTGAGCCAAAGAATTATGCGTTCGGAAAACGTCAAAATTGTTAGGGAACACTGTCCCTAGTCTCTGCCCGCGAGGGTATGTGTAGTCTTGCCCCTCATGCAGGAACTCTCCCGTGAGACGTAAGTTAGATCTGATGTTGTGATCCACCTTGTAGATCTGATCGAACTGATTGTTGATCGCGGGATTCAGGTTCGTGTAGTTGTTAAAGATTCCGGTCTGATTATTCGGCAATGGGGCAAGCGCGTTGAGAAACGCCAGTGAGTTAGTGTTCAGCCTCGTAGCAGGGATTACCCAATTACCATTAGCATCCTTAGCAAAGCAGGCAGCTTGGCTGGTCGCATTGCAACTTCCGGACTTTGTGGGATCTTTCAGGAAGGCACTGGAATATAACCCACTCGATGGAAATAGAGCGTTGCCATTCGGAGTATTGATACCTCGCATGCTCGCTGTCGGAGAAGCTCCGCTGAAGACCATCGGCTGCTCCTGCCTGACCCACTGCTGATTTACGTAGAAGAAAGTCTTTTGCCGATCCTGGTTGTAATGACCGGGAATAAAGGCAGGCCCGCCGAGATTCCATCCGAAGATGTTCTGCCGCTGCTTGGGAACGGTTGTAGCGAAGTAGTTGCGCGCGTCGAAGACGTCGTTACGAAGAAATTCCCAGCCGCCGCCGTGGAATGCGGACGTCCCGCTTTTTAACTGCACAACGACTGCGTTGGCGCCCATAATGTTGTACTCGACGCCATAGTTGTTCTGGAACACCTTTACTTCCTGGATCGCGTCCGGATTGGGCTTGACTGTGGTTTCTTGCATGTTACTGGTCTGCATGTTCCAAATCCCGTCCACCGTGTAAAGCGTTCCAGTCTGACCAGTACCGTTGATGTTCATGCTGTTCTGCGTGATATAACCACCGGTTCCTAGTGCGGTGCCGGCATCCATATTGGTCACGCCAGGCATCAGCGATGCGAGCCCTTCATAGCTTCTTCCATTCAACGGAAGAGCCTCAACTTCCTGCTGCGAGACTTGATTCGAGACTTCCGGCGTATCGGTTTGAACCTGCGCCGCTGCGGCAGTAACCGTAACTGCCTGTGTCACTGAAGCAGGTTTGAGGACAGCGTTGATGCTGTGAACGCTCGCTGGGCCAAGATAAATGCTAGTCTCCGTGTAAGTCGCAAAAGCCGGAGAGGTGATGCGAACCTCATAATTGCCGACGGGCAATCCTGTAACTGAAAATCCACCGCTTCCATTCGAAATAGATTCCGTTACAACTCCGGTCCCAGTATTGATTACCGTAATCTTTGCTCCAGGCAAAATGGCGCCTGAAGGATCGCGCAATGTACCGCTCACAGTTGCGGTAGTTGTTACCTGAGCAAAGCAAACTGTCGTACAGAGCGGCAACAAAACCATAATGAAAATCGCGATCAAAGTACTGTGGGAACGGCCATTTTCTGAAAGCACTGCATCGTGACTCATACGCGCCTCGTGGAAGGATCAGCTCGGGATCATCAATTCAATCGCGGCGGGCTCCCGGCAAGGCGAGAATGCTAGTACGAACGGGAACCGATGTCAATTGATTGCTATTGATTAAAATCGGCTGGAATCGAATTCAGCGACTTGAAGCGGCGGCAAACGCGGCTCACGCCCGAGTCAAGTTTTTCGGTGGATTTAGGCAGGAGCTGAAAGTTCGAGTTTTTCGCTCCACGGACAGGC
>DATEMI010000222.1:0-9203 GCA_035275665.1 Terriglobales bacterium
ACCCCAGTGATTCTCAAGCTAAGTTCTCTTTCGCAGTGGACGAAAACGCACAACGGCAACCGGCTCGCGATTCTGTCGTTCCGCTCACGAGATGCATTCGCGTGCTGAACGGATTCGGGAAGTCGCTGGAAGTGATCTTGCCCAAACTGCGCGACGGATACATTGCTCCTGATGCTTTCGTTGCACGCGAGTTGGCGCTGGAGAACCCGGACGCATTCTTTCTTTCTCCAACGGGCGAGACCTTCCACAACGTAACGGTTACGGGCGGTAAGCAGCGGACTGAAGGTCCGCTGTCACTCAAGCGCGAGCTGCGGGAAGTAAATCGCCTGGTTCAGATGCTCGAAGACGCGCTGCGCAATGAAGAGCTGCGCGTCCAGCAACTGGGACGTGAGGTCTCCGAACTCAGCGCACTCCTCGAACGTCTGCAGGACGAAAAGCGCGAAGCCGAAAAAAATGCGCACAGCTCCGGCGTTGCTCTCAAGCAGATGGAATCGGAGCTTGCACGCTCCGAGCAGCGGCTGCATCAGCTGCGTCTCGAGATGGATCGCGTGCAACAGCAGCAATCGGGCAAGCAAGAGCTGCTGGCGTTCAAGCGCGAAGAACTCGAGCGCCACGAAGTCCGCCAATGCGAACTGGAGCTGGAAATCAACAACTCCCAGCAGAGTTTAATTGAGCATCGCAATACGCGGGATTCGGCGACACACCGTGCTGCTGAAGCCAGAGCCCGACTTGCTGCACTCGAAGAGCGTCGCCGCGCGGCGGCAGTCGCACTTGATCGGATTAGCCAAATGGTCCACGAAGTAAGCTCACGAGTTGAAGCGCTGCAATCGCAAATCGCCAATGCGCATGCCGAGAAGCAAGAACGCGAGGCCGAGAACGTCCGCATCGCTGAGTTCCTGATTGCACGACAGAGCGAGCGTGAGCAGTGCGAACGCAAGGCTGAGGCGTTGAAAACTGCAGGCGAGAAGATTCGCGCCCTTTGCGGCGAGCTTGACGCATCACTGCGTGCCGTACGCCAGGAGTTGGAGGTGGTCCGAGAGCGTCGTGGGGAGCTATCTACGGCGTTGGCGCGGCTGCAATCTGACATGCAGCACATGGCCGAAACGTGCGTCCAAGAGTTGTCGCTGACTTCCGACACGCTTCTCGCCGAGTCCTCGATTGCGATTATCGAAGGCGAGGCTCTTGCACAAGAAGAAGATTTCTATCGCGAGATGCGGACAAAGCTCGAGAACATGGGTCCGGTAAACATGATGGCGCTAGAAGAGTACAAGGAAACCGCGCAACGCCATGAGTTCCTTGAAACGCAGCGCAAAGATCTCCTCGACTCGATCGAGAACACGCAGAACACGATCAAGGAGATTGACGAGTTCTCGAAGCAGAAGTTCGACGAGGCCTTCGCGAAGATCAACGAGAACTTCCAGATCACGTTCCGCAAACTCTTCGGCGGTGGACACGGCTTTATGAAGCTCACCGACGAGGAGAACTCGGCAGAGAGCGGGATCGATATCGTCGCCTCCCCTCCGGGCAAGAAGCTGCAGAACGTGCTGCTGCTTTCTGGTGGAGAGAAGGCTCTCACGGCGCTTTCGCTACTGGTTGGCATCTTCCAATACCAGCCGAGTCCGTTCTGCATCCTCGACGAAGTCGATGCTCCGCTCGATGAATCCAACGTGGGCCGGTTCACGGATCTCGTAAAGGAGATGAGCGACCGCACTCAGTTCATTGTCATCACTCACCACAAGCGCACGATCAGCTCGTCACCTGTCCTATACGGCGTCACCATGCAGGAACCGGGAGTATCGAAGATCGTGTCCGTCAGGTTCGGCGAGGAGACATCGAAGTTAGCCGTGGGTGCGACAGCGTAGAGGACAGGTTCCACCGCAGAGACACGAAGGCACGGAGAATACCCGGAACACGTTTTAGGCTTGGCGAAAGCAAATGCGAACCTCCGTTAATTCGGCCCTTTGCCGAAACCTGAAGTTCGGAACCTGAAACCTGTTTCCCTCTTCCTCCCCGTGTCCCAGTGTCTCGGTGGTGAAACCACCGCTGGACACTGCTGAATTCCACATCCTGAAAGTATCTTTTCTAAGCGCGAAGCGGCGCCGCATTCCAAGTACAATCTAAACTTCATGAAGACGCTCGTCACAGGCGGCGCCGGATATATCGGAGCGACCACGGTTCAAGCCTTGCTCGACGCAGGACACGAAATACTGGTCTTCGACAATCTGAGCAAAGGCTATGCCGATGCCATTCCTCCCAAAGTCACTCTGGTAAGAGGAGATGTGGGAAATCGCGAGCAGATCGAGAGCGTGCTGCGCAATTACCATCCGGAAGCCGTTCTGCATTTCGCCGCGTCCATTGAGGCCGGCGAGTCAATGAAGGTTCCGGAAAAGTACTTCCGCAATAACTCGGCCGCCACGCTTACGCTGCTCGAAGCCATGCTTGCCGCGGGAGTTGGGAAATTCATTTTTTCTTCAACCGCCGCCTTGTACGGTGAGCCGAAACGAATCCCGATTCAGGAAGATGATGAACTGCGGCCAACGAACGCGTATGGAGAATCGAAGCTACTGGTCGAGCGGATGCTGGCTTGGTTTCACCGCATTCATGGATTGCGATTCGCCAGCCTTCGCTACTTTAACGCGTCCGGATCAAACGGCCGTTCGGGCGAGCGCCACGATCCTGAGTCGCATCTGATTCCAATTGTGTTGCAAGCAGCCGCCGGGCTACGCGATTCCGTTTCCATTTTTGGAACTGACTATCCGACGAAGGATGGCACGTGTATTCGCGATTACATCCACGTAAGCGACCTTGCAGACGCGCACGTACTTGCGCTTGAAGCGTTGGATTCGAACGATAAACTCATCTACAACCTCGGTGCCGGCGCGGGGTTCAGCGTTCGTGAAGTCATCGACTCCGCAAACAGGGTCACACGCAAGCCAATCAAGGCTGCAGAAATGAGTAGGAGATCGGGAGACCCTGCAGTCTTGGTCGCCAGCTCAGAGCGAATTCGCAGGGAACTCAATTGGAATCCGAAGTACCCGGGCTTAGATGAAATCGTAGCCAGCGCATGGGAATGGATGCAGGCGCATCCGCAACTCTACGCCGAACCGGCCGGAGCGCGCCGCTCCTGAGACGATGCAGATCGAAAGCTTTCAGCAAGAGTTCCAGAATATCTACGGAGGTAAGCCCGAGATATACCGCGCGCCGGGTCGCGTAAACCTCATCGGCGAGCACACGGATTACAACGATGGTTTCGTGATGCCGGCCGCGATCAATTTCTACACCTGGCTCGCGATCTCGCCGCGGTCTGACTCGACCATTAACATTCGCTCACGCGCTTTCAGTGAACCTTTGAGCATTGTCTTGAATGGTGACCTGCGACCTCGCCATGCCTGGTCCGATTACGTAGTGGGGATCATCGATCAGATCCGGCGTTCAGGCAGAAAAGTTGCCGGAGCCGACATCCTGATTCAGAGCGAAGTTCCGATTGGATCCGGGTTGAGCTCCTCGGCCGCAATCGAGGTGGCTGCCGGCTTTTCGCTGCTGAAGACCAATCATTATTCAATAGACCGTACAGAGCTTGCATTGCTTTGCCAGCGAGCAGAAAACCTGTTCGTCGGGATCCGCTGCGGAATCATGGATCAATTCATTTCCTGTAATGGGACAGTCGATCACGCGCTTATGCTTGATTGTCGCAGTCTCGCCTTCAAGTTGCTCCCCCTGTCGTCGGCATCACGCATGGTGATTTGCAACACCATGGTGAAACACGAGCATGCTTCGGGTGAATACAACAAGAGGCGCGATGAATGCGAAACCGGTGTGCTGATTCTGCGCGAGTTCATTCCGGAGATTCGGGCGCTCAGAGATGTCTGCCCGCAGGAGCTTGAGCGCTACCGGGAAAAGCTGCCCGAGGTGATCTATCGCCGCTGCCGTCATGTCGTCACAGAAAATGACCGTGTTCAGCGCGCAGCGAAAGCCCTTGAACAGCACGACATGAGTGAGTTCGGAAAACTGATGGCGAAGTCGCATGTAAGCCTGCGCGACGACTACGAAGTCAGCAGCCGTGAACTCGATGTGATGGTCGATATAGCGCAGAACCAGGACGGAGTATACGGCGCCCGCATGACCGGCGGCGGCTTCGGCGGATGCACGATCAACCTGGTCGAGGCCTCGCACGCGGAGACCTTCCGCGACAATGTCGCAAAGGAATACAAGAA
Organism: Terriglobales bacterium; assembly: GCA_035275665.1. Taxonomy (GTDB): domain Bacteria; phylum Acidobacteriota; class Terriglobia; order Terriglobales; family Acidobacteriaceae; genus Gp1-AA112. Next base: position 4,215 of record DATEMI010000222.1, read on the forward strand.
GACGACCGGTCTTTCTCCTGAGATCTACATCTCTACTGCGGCCGATGGTGCGAACCAGATTCAATGAGCCTCGACCTCGATCTTTTCCGCTCGCCTCATCGCCGGTGGAATCCGCTGTTGCGCGAGTGGGTGTTGGTTTCCCCCCACCGTACTCAACGCCCATGGCAGGGGCAGGTTGAGAAGAGCGCGGCCGTATCAAGGCCGAAGTATGATCCCGAATGCTACCTGTGCCCAAGGAATTCCCGTGCCGGTGGGCACAGGAATCCTGACTACAAAACCACTTTCGTTTTCGACAACGACTACGCTGCTCTGGTGCCACAAGTTCCAGCAGGCGAGATCGATAAAGAGTGCTTAATCAGGGCGAAGACGGAGCGTGGCATCTGCCGTGTGATCTGCTTCTCTCCGCGCCACGATCTCACGATTTCCAATATGGAACTCGACGATGTTATACGGGTGGTCCAAGTCTGGGCCGACCAGTACAGACAATTAGGATCGATCGATTGGATCAAATACGTGCAAATCTTCGAGAATCGCGGCGAGATGATGGGCGCAAGCAATCCTCATCCTCATTGTCAGGTTTGGGCGAATGAAACCGTTCCCAATCTGCCTGCCGCGGAACAAGTGGCGCAGATTGAGTTCCAAGAACGGAATGGTCGCTGCATGCTCTGCGAGTACCTCGCGTTGGAGCGCGGAAGCGGAGAACGCGTGGTCTGCGCCAACGACTTCTATACGGTCATAGTTCCGTTTTGGGCGGTGTGGCCGTTCGAGGTGCTGGTGCTGGCGAATCACCATTGCACCGGGTTGGACGAACTGGACGTTAGTGGACAGAATGGACTAGCCGACATTCTGAAACGCATTACGTCGCGCTATGACAACGTTTTTGGAGTTTCCTTTCCGTACTCGATGGGGTTTCACCAGAGACCTACTGACGGCCAGCCGCATCCTGAATGGCATCTTCACGCGCACTTCTATCCACCTCTTCTGCGTTCGGCTATGGTTCGCAAATTCATGGTGGGATACGAAATGCTCGCGAGTCCTCAGCGTGACATCACTCCGGAATCGGCGGCGGACAGGCTGCGCGAAGCCGCAGAAAATCCGCTGAAATCGTCATGAATGTAACTCCATGGCCCAATTTGGAACCGGAGCAGTGCCTGAGCACCCGCTCCGGTTCTTTAGCGCTGCAAGATCCTGAAGAGCTACTTTGCAGGCTGCCGTCGAACGCTTCCTCAACTCAGAAGAAATCGCCCATATCGACTGCTGTGCTGGAAGCTCCCGGATAGGCGCTGATTCCCAGCGCATCCAGCATCGTCCGCAACAAGTTCTCGTGTTTGTACAGCGTCGACGAAACTGTGTGCGGTTTCACTTTGGGACCGATCACCGCCGTGTACACCTGCTCGGGACAAGCGCCCACAGCTCCGTCGCATTCGTCGAACGTGACAAACAATAGTCCATCTCCGCCCGACTGGAAGGCCGGCGAGTTCAGCAGCGGAGAGACGTTGTTGGCCAGGAACGTGTCTGCCTGTCCAACGCTGCCGTCGTGCGCGTCGTTGTTCACATCAGGAATGATGAGTGAATAGTTGGGAAGCTGGTTCGACGCGAGGTCGATTGCGAACTGGGTGAAGGGAACAATGTTCTGCTGCGCCGCCGGGGTCTTGATCACATAGTCGTACCACTTGGCCGGATTATGTCGATCGACGTACGCGCCTGAATCTCCGCCCATGTATCCAACGCTGGGCAGCGATTGCGCGTAGACCTTCCAGGTGAGACCCGCTTTGTTCAGCTCGTAGAAGATATTGTCGGAGGTAATCGGATTCGTGCATCCGTCGCCCGTGCAGCCAAACGATTGTTCGCCGCTGCCGGATGATAGCCAGAAATAATCCAAAGCTGAGCCCGGTTCGTCGGCATGATAGTCAACCGTGTACCCATAAGTGTTTCCCTGGCCGACCAGCCACGGCATCCCTGTCGAGTAAACCTCGGTGAACATGTGGTTCTCCTCGATTACCAACACAACGTGTGACGAATGAGGAACAGGGCTCGGCGTCGGAGTCGGACTCGGAGTTGGTGTGGGCGTTGGAGTTGGCGTTGGGGTGGGACCCGGCGTCGGGGTCGGCCCAAGTGTTGGGTTGGTAATGGGACTCGGACTTGTGAGTGAACTCGCATTCAATGCAGTTGCCGGAGCGCTAGTTCCGCAGCCTGAGATCAAGGCAGCTCCAGCCGAGCAGCCGATTATGAGTGCCGTACTAAGAATGCTTTTGCGAGTAGATTGCATTTAACCTCCACGGGGACTTCGTGGAGGCTACGGAAGCATCTACTCTGGATGCATCAGGTAAGGGGCTTACTCTTAATGCGAAAGAATACCCAAGGCAAAGTTAAGGGTTAAATGAGACGAGCTAAGTGAGCGGATCAGTATCAGCACGTGTCAGGAGCCTGCGGTAGCGAATAGGTGATTCTGCTCCTTCCGCTCGACGCCAGCGATCCGATCAAGGATTCGCGCCTGCAGCACCTCGGGCATTGCAAAGCTGCGATCAGCCTGATAAAGGACGTCGTTCCGACTGGAGTCTTACTCGGCGAAGCTGCCGACGAAGGCGCTGCGCTTGCCATGACGGTCCCAATCCACGCCAAGGCCCGGGCCTTGATACTCATCGGTCATGGCGACAGCGGCCATCGAGTGATTCAGCTTAGTCAGCGGTGGATAGTAGGTAACCTCGGCGCCGCATGAATGATCGTTGTCGGTGAGAGCCCGCGTACGGATCTCCGCCAACTGCCCGGCGCGAAGGATGCCCTGGCCGTGATGAGCGGCATCGTGAAGGACACTCATCTCGATCGTAGTGGGGATTACCTTCACAACGTCGGAAACCAGCTTGCCGCCCATGTGCTCGGCGAAAGAAACCAGTGCCTCGCGCTGTGCCGGAGTGGCCTGCTCGTCAACCAGCATCACCGACTTCGCTGGATATGGGCTGGCGTAAGGATCGCCGATCGTGGCGCTGGCTTTTACCGCAGCGATGACCGTGAGCCCATCGAGGTTCTGACCGTTCCAAATCCCGTGGTTCACGTGCCAAGCGAGCAGCGCCTGGTCGCCGGTCAAGTTGACCTCGCTGTTGGCGAAGCACTGAGCGACGTAAACGTCAGCACTGCGGCTCTCCAGGTAGTCACCGCTGATCTTCTGCGACGGTTGGCTGGCAAACGACAGGGAAGTGAGGAGCAGAGCGGAAAAGAGAGAAGTAAATAGACTGCGCATAGAAGACTCCCTGAGGATTTCGATGCCTGAGCAGGAAAATCCTCTTCTTAATTTTATCGCTGGCAGGCGTACAAATCAGCCATTTGCAGCTTAAAACTGTGTTGCTGATTTCCTCGTGCGAATTAGCCCGAATGCGACTGCTCCATGTATCAGGATCAGTACTCCCAACACGATTACATCGGTCGTGTTCATTCCAACGTGCTGCACGCTAAAGCCATTGCCGTTTGGAACTAGCACGACAGGACCATGCTGTATAAGCCCGGCAATTCGAAAATCCAAGAGCAGCAGAATCGCCGAAATGCCGTAAAGGGATACCCGAACTAATCGCTTCACGCCCCCCTCGAATCACATTTCCCGGTGTGACACTCTCGATGCGACCGGCAATTGCCCGGTTCGGCCAGCTTGCCGTCCGGTCCAATGCAGGTCTGCGTGTGCACACACCAGAAGTTGCCGTCGTTGCAGGGCGGCACTGTCGGATCTGGCTCGACGTTTAGATAGATCCGCTTCCAACGCAGCGAAGGACACAGGTCCGGATGGTTGGTATTGAAACGTTCCCGTTCGTCGACAATCATGCCCGCTCTCCTTTCGCTGCCTGCAGGATCGCGCGCTTTACGGCAACGCGAGCCAGCTTGATCTTGTGCTTGTTGCGGCCGAGGCTCTTTGCATTAGCGACTGCAGCGGCGCCGGCAGCGTCGGCTGTCTCTTCGGAAATGGTCTTTCCATTTAGGGCCTGAGCTGCTTCGTTTGAAACCCACGGAATCGGAGCCACATGGCTCATCACGACGCGCGAGGAGCGCACTGTGTCACCATTCATGTCCAGAATCACGGAAGCGGTTGCGTACGGCCAATCGAAGGCCTCTTTCTGCCGGATCTCGTAGTGGGAAGTCTTTGCTCCGGCAGGCGGAGCAGGAACCACGATGTCGGTAACGATCTCGTTCGGGCGAAGATCGTGCTCGCGTTCGTTTTCCGATTTGGGAATTACGAAGAATTTCTCCAACGGAATCTCGCGAGGTCCACCCGGACCGAGCAGCCGGATTCTGGCGTTGTAGGCAATCAGAACCGGCGCAACCGTGGAAGGGCTCACGAAGTACGCCGGCCCATCGTTTCCCAAAATGGCATGGTGGCGATTGTCACCCTCGAGCACCAGAGATTTGCCATCCGGACTCGTTGCCAGCAGTCCAAATCCATTTCGGAACCACCAGCAGCGCGGCCTCTGGCACATGTTCCCGCCGATGGTCGCGACATTCCGAATCTGCGGGCTGGCAGCATCTCCGGCGGCTTGTGCCAGGATGGGATAGTGCTGCTTCACCTGCGCATGTTCGGAAATTTCGAGCAGCGTCGCCAGTGCTCCGATGCGGAGTCCCCGCGCGCCGTAGCTGATGCCGTGCAGGTCCGAAAGACTTTTTACGTTCACCAGTCGCTTGGGATGAACGATGTCGTCCTTCATCAGACCGAGCAGATCGCTTCCGCCGGCGAGCACCTCGGCGTCGTTCCATTGTTTGCCCAGCAGAGCGACTGCTTGCTTCTTCTCTTTCGGGACGGTGTATTCGAAGGCTCTCATGCTTTAGCTCCTTCGGACTCAGCTTTCTCCAGTGCTTCCAGCACACGTTCTGGAGTGAGCGGCAGGAACGGGACCCGAACTCCAATTGCGTTCGCCACGGCATTCGAGATCGCCGCGCCGGGCGACACCGTGGGAGGCTCGCCGATACCGATCACGCCACGCTCGTCGTAGCCCGGACCGCTCATTAAGT
>DATEMI010000223.1:0-13928 GCA_035275665.1 Terriglobales bacterium
AGACTAGAAGAAAATTGAAGAATGAGAAACGTAGCATCGCCTCTCCGAAAAAGTGCAGGCAGAGCCCGGGCAGCAGCTCTGTTCCTTCATAAACTTGGATGCAACAGAACCGCTGGCGGTAGCCGCGGTTCCCAGCGAGCGCGGGCTTGCGGTTGCTGGAATGCTGGCCGATGGGACAGCCGCATCTTTTTGCGGCTGCGTTTGATTGTGTCCTCAAATTCATCCGTGCAACCCAAATCCAGTGCTGCTACTCACATAACTGACTGCTCCGGCGGATGACTCTGCTCGGCTGCCGGACGCGGAGGTTATGACCCTGGTGAAAACTGTTCTATTGCGACTGCTGCTCTCGTTGCTGCTGCTCACATCTGTCGTGTTTGCGGAAGAGAAGGGTTTTCGTCTAAGCATTCCCAAACACACCAAGCCTACGCCGGTTCAGGGGCTGAATCGCGATGGCGTCAAGGCGGTGGAGAAGCACGACTATGAGCGTGCAAAGAAGCTTTTCTACAAGGCATATCTAATCGACCCCAACGATCCATTCACACTCAACAATCTCGGCTACATGTCCGAGCTGGAAGGTGATGTCGATCGCGCGCAGCGCTTTTATCAGCTTTCGCAGGAGCAGAACTCACAGGCAACAGTCGATCAATCGAGCAACGACGATCTCAAGGGCAAAACTGTCGCTGCAATCGCCGGTCATGCGCAGACCGGAGATGTCCAACTCAACGTGCTGAACGTTGCAGCCATCAGTCTTCTCAACAAAGATCGAGTTGCTGAAGCCGATGAAACCTTACAGAGGGCACTGCGGCTGAATCCGCGCGATCCTTTCACGCTGAACAATATGGGATATGTGAAGGAGAAAGAGGGAGAACTGGAATCGGCGGTTAACTACTACCGCGCCGCCGCGGATTCGAACTCTGACGAGCCAGTAGTCGTCACAGTAAACAAGTCCTGGCGAGGACGCGCTATCAGCAAAGTTGCTGCCAGTAATGCGAAGAAAATTCAGTCAGCGCTGAAGAAGGAAGATTCGACGGAGGCTAAGGTCGCACGCCTGAATCAGCGTGGTGTCTCGGCACTCAACTCCAACGACCGTAAAAAGGCTCGCGAGTACTTTGAGCAGGCTTACAAACTCGATCCCAACGACGCCTTTGCGCTGAACAATATGGGATACGTAGCCGAACTGAACGGCGACCGTGAGTCTGCCGACTATTACTACGCAAAAGCCAAGGAAGCCGACAATCACGAGAAGCACGTAACTCTCGCGAGTCGTCCGGAAGACGAAGGCAAGAAGCTGGTGGAAGTCGCGAATAAGAACGATAACAAGGCAGAAGCCAGCATAGCCGCCGAGCAGGACTTGCTGCGTCGTTCCGGCAAGAGCCCCGCTCTTATTGAGCGTGAAACAGGTCGTCCGGTCGTGGTCACACCGAGAAATGACCGTACTGATAACAATCAAAACAACGAGCAAAACCAGCAGAACCCGCCGGAGCCTCAACTCAAGCACAGAGGGGATCAGACGCCTAGATAGCTCGACCCACTCAAGCGAAACCACCAATCGAGCCTGACGCCAATTCGCGTTCAGCTTCTAAGCAAGCAAGCAAGCAGGTACTCACGTATTGGTTACGGGAGCCTACGCTTTTTCATAGACTGGTTCCACAAAACATACGGCTACTTACGGTTGCCGGAATATAATAGTTGGAAGTCTCTAAGCCCCTAGGACTTACATTTCCCGCCCGAGGCCGGCAGTTGGCACCAGAGTTGCTAGTTCAGAAGGCAGAAGCAAGCAGTCGTGTAGTCCGCCTGCGCTTGCCGGACCAGCACATGACCAGGGAATCTCAACTGCGTGCCGCAGCCGTTGTTCTGGCTCTCTGGACGGTCGCCTGCGTCGTCTTCGGCGCGATCAATTTTCAGAAAGAGCGCGAGTACCTCGTTCCCGACGACGGCGTCTGGTGGTTGGAAACCAACGGGCACCTCTACGCGCAGCGGGTGACCTCACAAGGTCCAGGCGAGCACGCGGGGATCAAGCCGGGCGATCAGCTCTCCGACATCAACGGACAGCCGGTGCGCAATGCCGCAGCCCGGGTACGAAATCTGTTCCAAACTGGAACCTATTCCAAGGCGACATATGGCGTTATCCGCAAAGGCGTACGCCTCGAAGCGCCGGTCATTCTTGTTCCCGCGGACAAGTCGCTGAACATCGGCCTGCGGCTGATTGCGCTGATTTATCTCGGCATTGGCCTTTATGTGTTGCTCCGGCGGTGGTCGGCGCCAAAGTCCACGCACTTCTTTGTCTTCTGCCTCAGCTCGTTCGTTCTGTATGCCTTCCACTACACCGGCAAGCTGAACGCGTTTGATTGGATTATTTATTGGTCGAGCGTCGTCGCCAGCATGCTGCAGCCAACGCTCTTCCTGCACTTCGCGCTAACGTTCCCTGAGCCTAAGAACTGGCTCAAGCGGCATCGCTGGCTTATTCCGATGCTGTACGCACCGGGACTCCTGGTGGTTGGCGCGTACGTAATCGCTAACACTACGCTGGCGCCGACTGAGCGGCTGCGCTGGAATCTCGATCGGCTCGACATCATCTGCCTCTCCAGCTTGTTCGTGCTCTCTGCCGCCGTTCTGGTGGATACATATCGTCGCATCACCACTCCTCTGCTGCGGCAGCAGATGAAGTGGGTGACGCGCGGAACCATCCTGGCCATCGCTCCTTACACGCTGTTCTCCGTAATTCCTTACCTGATGGGAATGGAGCCGAGCGCGCTCACGAAGATTTCGGTCCTTTCGTTGGTATTCCTACCGCTGACGTTTGGTTACGCCATCATTCGTTACCGCTTGATGGATGTCGATCTAATCTTCAAGCGCGGCATGTCGTACACGCTTGCAACCGCGATCATCACGCTGCTGAATCTTCTGATCATCGGAGCCGTTGCCGAGAAGGTTCACTCCTCTCTGCCCAACGCCGGAGAGTGGGGATTGATCGTTGCCGTCGTAATCACTGCGTTACTGTTTGATCCGATCAAGCGCGGCATCCAACACCGTCTCGATCGCCTGTTCTACCGCAAGCAATACGACTATCGCCGCACGCTCGTCGAGTTCGCGCGGGATTTGAACTCCGAGACCGATCTGCGCGCAATGCTTTCTGCTGTAGTGGATCGTCTTGCGCATACCCTGCGAGTGGATCGTGTTGCTGTGTTTCTCGCCAGCGAGAACGCCGAAGACCTGGAGAAATTCTTCCTGGCAAAGTCATTCGGCATCGGATCAGCCGGAAATCTCGATCTCGATTTCCTCTGCCGCCTCTCCGGTCAACGTTCGCCTGCGCACCTGTTTTTCGAGAACACGCATAACGTTCTGAATGCCAGTCCAGCGGCACAAGCAGCCATCGCGAAACTCGAACTGAACTACTACATTCCCTGTCGCGTGCAGAATCGCACGATTGCAACTCTTGGCATGGGTAAGACCGTGGACAGCGACTACCTATCTAGCGAAGACGTCGAGCTTCTGGAAACACTGTCTGGCTACATTGGCATCGCCATTCAGAACGCACGGCTCTATGCGTCACTACAGCAGCGAGCCGCAGCTTACGAGCGTCTGAAGGAGTTTAACGAGAACATCGTGGAATCGATCAGCGTAGGCGTGCTCGCCGTCGATCTGGCGGATCGCGTGGAATCGTGGAACTCGCAGATGGAAGTGATGTACGCCACGCCAAGAGCGCAGGCTCTCGGACGCTCGCTGAGCAATCTGTTTCCTGCCGAGTTCGTGCAGGAGTATTACCGCATTCGCCAGTCGCCCGGCATTCACAATTTCTATAAGTTCCATTTGGATACGCCTGCGGGAGAATCTCGCGTTGCCAACATCGCGATTGCGCCGCTCGTGACGCGTCAATTTGAAGTTGTCGGTCGCATCATCATCGTTGATGACATCACCGAGCGGCTCGATTTGGAATCGCAGCTCTCACAAGCGGAAAAAATGTCGTCGATCGGCCTGCTGGCGGCTGGAGTAGCACACGAAGTCAATACTCCGCTGGCTGTCATCTCTTCGTACACGCAGATGCTTGCGAAGCATCTACAAGGTGACGAGAAGCGCTCGGCGATTCTTGAGAAGATTACGCAGCAGACCTTCCGCGCATCCGAGATCGTCAACAGTCTGCTGAACTTCTCGCGAACCAGCGGCAGTGAATTTCAGCTCATCGATCTAAACAAAGTGATCCAGGACACGCTCACTCTGCTCGAGCATCAGTTCAAGACCAGCCGAGTCCGTATTGAAAGCGAACTCTATAGCCAGCTACCCAGCATCATGGGCAACAGCGGTAAGCTGCAGCAAGTTTTCCTGAATCTTTTCCTGAACGCGAAAGACGCTATGCCGAACGGAGGCACGTTGAGTGTGAGCACGTCGAACGGGGATGGCGTGCGTGTCATGGTTTCTGACACCGGCAGCGGCATCGCTCCTGAGCATCTGAACCGCATCTACGATCCGTTCTTCACCACCAAGACCAAAGCCGGCGAAGGACAGCGTCGTGGAACCGGGCTCGGCCTCTCCGTCACGTACGGAATCATTCAGGAACATGCCGGCAAGATTCAGGTGAGCAGCCGCCAGGGTCAAGGCACGACGTTCGCGCTTGAATTTCCTATGATGAGAAAGGCAGTCAATGTCTGAAGCCGCCGTATCCGCAGTCTTTGCGCGCCGACATATGCATCAGGTGGAATCCGCCCACGGATCGATTCTGATCATCGACGACGAGGCCGCGATCCGCGAATCGCTCGAAACCCTGCTCGCGATCGAAGGCTACACCGTCGAAGCCGCTCGCAGCGCTGAAGAAGGTTTGGCCATGCTCGCCGCTTCTCCGCGCGATCTCGTTTTGCTCGACTTCGCCTTGCCCGATCGCAACGGTATCGAAGTGCTCGACGAGATCCGCGACCGCGATCCCGGTCTGCCGGTGATCATGATCACCGCCTATGGCACCGTCGAGAATGCCGTGAAAGCCATTCAAGCCGGCGCAACCAACTTCATCCAAAAACCCTGGGACAACGAGAAGCTCCTTGCCGATGTGCGCGCCTCCATTTCCCGGCTGCGCATGGAAGAAGAAAACCGCCAACTTAAGCGCGCACTCAAACAGCGCTACAGCTTCGAGAACATCGTCGGCAAGAGCGACCCGATGCTGAAGGTTTTCGATCTTGTGGCACAAGTCGCTCCCAGTCGGTCAACTGTTCTGATCCAAGGCGACAGCGGTACCGGAAAGGAACTGATCGCCAAGGCCATTCACGCGAACTCTCCGCGGAAAGATGGTCCGTTTGTTCCCGTGAATACCGGCTCGATGCCGACCGAACTCCTCGAATCGACGCTTTTCGGCCACGTGAAAGGCGCATTCACCAGCGCCATTGCTTCCAAAAAGGGACTCTTCGAAATCGCCAACAAAGGCACGCTCTTCCTTGACGAAATCGGAACGATGGGTCTGGATACTCAGGCCAAGATCCTTCGCGTGTTGCAGGATCGCAAGTTCATGCACCTTGGCGGGGTACAGGAAGTGCAGGTCGACGTGCGCATCATCGCTGCCACCAACGTTGATCTGAAGCAACTTGTGAAGGAAGGGAAGTTCCGAGAGGATCTCTATTACCGCCTGAACGTCATCAGCGTGAATCTGCCGCCGCTGCGCAACCGCATGGAAGACGTTCCGCTGCTGGTGAATCACTTCCTCAGTCGCTTTTCGGAAGAGAATGGCTTGCCCACACGCCACTTCACAGCGGAAGCGATGCGTCCGCTCCTGAACTACTCCTGGCCGGGCAACGTGCGGGAACTGGAAAATGTCATCGAGCGTGCCGTCGTTCTCTCGTCCGGAACCAACATCGGAATCGATCTGTTGCCCGAATCGATTCTTGGCGACAGCTCGATGCCTGTGATAACCGAAGACTCCGCCAACGCCTCCCTTTTCGACATCATGGAAGACTGCGAGCGGCGCGTGATCGTCACTATGCTTGAAAAGTGCGGTTGGAACCAAACTGATGCCGCCGAGCGCTTCCGCATTCCGCTTTCAACGCTTAACCAAAAGATCAAGCGGTTGAATATCGAAGTGCGCAAGCGCGGAAGAGAAGCGTAGGGAGGGAACAGGTTACAGGGGACAGGGAAGAGGGAAGGACGAATCCCCCTGTTCCCTGTAACCTGTCCCCTGTTCCCTTTTCTTCCTGCCCCCTGTAACCTGTTCCTTCCATGTTCCGAAATTCGCCTGAACAAGCTATCAAGGAAAGAGTTTTGGCGGTCCAAGAGTATTCGATCCTGGCTGGAGAGGCTGTCGCAAATCTAGCCCGGCGACCGCGCTATCTCAGCGACATCCTTCAGCAGGCCGATTTCATCGGCTTCGGGTCTCTTCCCATTGTGGGACTCACGGGTCTATCCATCGGCGCAGTGCTTGCGCTTCAGACCTCTACTACGCTCCAGCAGTTTGGATCTGTTTCGCTCACCGGCCAACTCGTTTCGTTCTCGATGATCAAAGAGATCGGACCCGTGCTCACCAGCCTCATGCTCGCGGGCCGTGCCGCAACCGGAATGGCGAGCGAGCTGGGATCTATGAAGGTGACTGAGCAGATCGATGCGATGCGCGCGCTCGGCACCGATCCGGTGAAGAAGCTGGTTACGCCGAGAGTGGTCTCGACCGTGATCATGCTGTTTTTTCTCACGATTCTCTCCGACCTGATGGGATTGTTCGGCGGCTACATCGTCGCGGTAGGTCGGCTGGGATTGTCCACTCAGCAGTACTGGACCAGTACATATCAGCAGCTGCAATTTGCCGATGTCTTCCAAGGGCTCCTCAAGCCTTTTTTCTTCGGCTTCATCATCGCGACCGTCGGGTGCTACTACGGAGTCTCGACAAAAGGCGGTACACAGGGTGTTGGACGGTCGACTACTCAAGCAATGGTCGCCTCGTCAGTTTTGATCCTGATTGTGGACTTCTTTCTCACCCAGCTACTCATCGGGATCTTCGGCCGATGACCAAAGGTACGCGCTGAGATGGGAGCGATTCCGGCAACTACGAACGGTCATCCGCCGTCGACCGAAGTCGTTCTGGACTTCAACGACGTCGAACTCGGTTTCGATCGGCATCTGGTTTTGCGCGGCGTCTCCTTTCAACTGCATCGCGGCGAAACCAAGGTTGTCTTTGGTGTTGCTGGATCAGGCAAGAGCGTTCTGCTGAAGCTTGCCCTCGGTCTTCTCAAGCCCGACTCCGGTACGATTACTGTCCTGGGCGAGGAAATCACTTCCATGCCGGAGCAGCAACTGTTTGGACTCCGGCGCAAGATCGGCATGGTGTTCCAGGAAAGCGCGCTCTTCGATTCTCTTACAGTAGAAGAGAACGTCGCCTTCCGCTTAATGGAAGAGCATTTGCCGCGCGAAGAAGTCCGCGAGCGCGTGAAAGAAGCTCTCCGCTTCGTCGAGCTTGAGCACACCATCGACAAATTTCCCGCACAGCTCTCTGGCGGCATGCGGCGACGCGTCGCCATCGCACGCGCCATCATCACGCAGCCGGAAATAATTTTTTACGACTCTCCTACGGGCGGCCTCGACCCGATCACGTCCACAACCATCGTCGAGCTGTTGGTGAAGCAGCGGGATGTATATCAGACTTCAGCTCTCATGGTCACTCACCGTCTGCAAGACGGCTTCACTATGGCGAGACATCGCTTTGATGGCGAAAAAGGGCAGATGGTGAAGGTTAAGAACTCCGACGTGAACACCAACACATCGTTCTTGATTTTGCGAGATGGCAAGGTTATCTTCGATGGTACCGGCCACGAACTCGCATCCAGCACGGACGAATACATCAAAGAATATATTTCCTGATTCGGGAAAGGCTGGGGTCGAGAAAAGCGGCGCGACTAGCACGGTCGCACACCTCGTCTGCGCCATACAATCTGCAACTTCTCGGCTTCCAGAATCTTCTGGATCTGTCCGCGAGCGTAGTTGGCCCAAGCCCCCACCGGGTCCATTTTGACGTAAGCGCGCCAGTGAGGAAGCGCCTTGCGCGAACGGCGCAGGCGCTCATAGGCGAGCGCGAGATTGTAGTGGGCGTCGGCGTAGCTCGCTGAGATCAGGATTGCGGTTCGATATGCCTCGACGGCTTCGTTTAGTCGTCCGGTTTCGTCGAGGACATTGCCGAGATCGAAATAGGCGAGCGCGTACCGGGAATCAATTTCAATCGCCCGACGGTAATGGCATTCTGCTTCGCGATAGTTCTGCTGGTTGTAGTAAATCGTTCCCAAATTGATACACGCGGCGGCATGCCTGGGATTGAGTTCGAGCACGCGTTTATACATCTCCAGCGCGTCCTGCTGCCGCTCAGGATTCTCTTCCAGAGCGACGGCAGCGACGAAGAGATCGGCAGGGTTTTCCGCGATGCGCGGCTGTCCCGTGCGCGCTTCGACTACTTTCGGACGATCGAAATCGAGCAGAAACTGTCCCGCGAGAGGATCGAGTTCGTGTCCCTGATGCCGGAATGTCAGGCGCGAGCCATGCGAGGAAATGCCTGCCTCGAGCAGCGGGTTTTCCATGCCGGAAACCTGGCGCTGCATGGCGTCGAGGGATGCGCGAATGGTGCCCGGCCTGACTTTCTTGGCGCGCAGCTCGCTCAGCTTTCTGATTTGAAGAAGGTCGTAAAAAGAATAGATTTCCGCTGCTGCGATCAGCCCCGCTCGCTCCCATCCTGCTAACTGCCGCGGAGTGATGCGCAAAATACGAAGCACTTCAGCTCGAAGATATCGTTCCACGTCTCTGGTCGATTCGCCTCTTTGGAGTTGGTCTCACGTTGCGTGTCAACTTGACAATTCGCCTTCTTTTCACTGCATTATGGCCGTGCCGAACACGAATATCAAGTGGAAAATCAGCCAGTTACCAATAAAGTGTGAGGAAAACTCGGGCGAAATCAAATTTCTAGGAGCTACCATTTTCGCCGAAGCGGATTGAACACGGAGGCCATAGAGGGACGAAGCCTGCTTAGCCTTCGTCTTCCGCGTGCTTTTCCTGTTCAATTGACGCGTGTCGACTCAACGTAGTACGTGCAGCATGCGGCTCCAGCGCGTCTGATCAGCGAAGTGCAGAGCCACGTGTCCGTAGAACGCGAGCCGATCGCCAACAGAAGTCTTCTCGTATTGATCTTCAGGCGTTTGAAATGACCAATAGATGAACAGCGGTCTTCCGATAATGTTTTCTTGCGGGATGGTGCCGAAGTAGCGGCTGTCGTGACTCACGTCGCGGTTGTCTCCCATGACGAAGTAACGGCCGGGGGGAACGACGATGTCCTCGCCTTGTCGAACCGGCCAACCTGGGATGACGGTGTCTCCCGCCAGCCACGGAGGAATAGAAGGAAAGTTGTCCCGATATGGAACGAAGTTGCCGACGCTGTGAATGACGTAGGGCTCTTTCAAAGCTTCGTCATTGCGATACGCAACCCCATTTCGTAGATGGATTCGGTCTCCAGGAATGCCGATCACACGCTTCACTAAGTGCAAACCTGGCGTCTCGACGGAGTAGAAGACGACGATGTCGCCCCGTCGAACCGGCCGACTGTGCTCGAAGAAAGCCCATGTCGTTGGAGGAGCAACCGTAATACGATCGACAAAAACATGATCGCCCACTAGTAGCGTGTTCTCCATTGAGCTGGTCGGAATCTCGAACGCTTGAATGTTGAACGTGATGATGAAAAGGGCCGTCGCTAAGATCATCGCGATGGAAGAGAGCGCTTCCATGCGAGTTTCTTTTTTCTTTTCAGTTGTGTTCCCGTTTTGATCTTTCGTCTTCACTCTGATTCGCTTTGCGCGCTTCATGGCATCCGCTCGTGACGAGAGCAGTATGCAGCAGATAAGCTGTTTTTCCTATTTCCTTCGTCCACGCATTAGGTGCTTGCAAAAACAGAAACGTTGCCGCCACGCGATCGGGCAGCCGCTTGTCTTTGCGGCGGCGCTTTGTCCAGATTCCGCACCATCGTTGCCCGGAGCCGGCCATTCGGCCACCTCCCGGCTACCAGCTATCGCCGGCGGTTCTGTTGCGGTTGCCTGAGCCTTACGCTCGCGAAACCAATGCTAAAATCCGAGCATCTTCCGCTCTATGTTTTCCTTTGGAATCGCGAGCAAGCTGCGAAAAATTGTCGGCTCAGATGCCGTCCTGGACCGTCCTGAAGACCTCATGCTTTATGAGTACGACGGTTCCCTGGCTCGTGGCGTTCCGCGATTTGTCGTCTTTCCGCAATCCACGCAGCACGTTTCCGATATCGTCAAGCTGGCCAACCGTGAAGGCCTCGCGATTGTCCCACGCGGGGCCGGTACTGGTTTGAGCGGCGGATCCATCGCGCGCAACGGCGGCATCATTCTCGCTTTCGCACGCATGAATCGCATTCTCGAGATTGATGTTCCCAACATGCGCGCGTCCGTGCAGCCTGGAGTGGTGAATCTCGACCTCAGCAACACGCTAATGCCGCACGGGTTCTACTTTGCGCCAGATCCGTCGAGTCAGAAGGCATGCACAATCGGCGGCAACGTCGCGGAAAATTCCGGGGGGCCGCATACCCTCGCGCTTGGTGTGACCGTGAACCACATCACAGGACTCGAGGTCGTGCTTCCCGATGGGCGCATCGCACAACTTGGCGGCAAGGCCGAAACTGCCGCAGGGTATGACCTTACCGGATTCTTCGTCGGTTCCGAAGGCACGCTCGGCATTGCGACTGCAATCACGGTGAAGATCACGCGTTTGCCCGAAGCAGTCGCAACGCTGCTCGCTATCTACAACGATGTTCAGGATGCCGCCAACACGGTAGTTGCTCTCACCAGCGAAGGCATTACTCCGGCAGCCATAGAGATGCTCGACGGTTGGACACTGCGCGCAGTGGAAGCCGCGGTCCATGCCGGATATCCATTAGATTCGGCGGCCGTGCTGCTGATCGAACTCGAAGGTCTGCGCGAAGCCGTGGATGAGCAGGCAGATATCGTGTCTGAACTCTGCCGGCGCAGTGGAGCGCGCGAGGTGAAGCGCGCGCGAGACGATCACGAACGACAATTGTTGTGGAAGGGACGCAAGACGGCATTTGGCGCCATCGGACGCATCTCGCCTTCGTACTACGTGCAGGACGGAGTGATTCCGCGCACGCGCATTCCCGAGACGCTGCGTAAAATCGAAGAAGTTAGCAAAAAGTATTCGCTGACCATCGGCAACATCTTTCATGCCGGCGACGGCAACCTCCATCCATTAATTCTTTTCGACGCACGCAATGAAGACGAAACGCTCCGAACTCTCGACGCCGGACGCGAGATTCTCGAATTCTGCATTGGTGTGGGTGGATCGATCACCGGCGAGCACGGCGTCGGGATGGAGAAGCAGGATCTGATGTGTACGCTCTTCAACGACTCCGAACTGGAGGTGATGCGCCGCCTTCGGAATGCCTTCAATCCCGATTCGGTACTGAACCCGCAAAAGATTCTTCCTGGCGCGCGGACGTGCCGCGAGGCCGTGGCTCCTGGTCACAGCAGCGTCGAAACTCCTGTTCTCGCAGGTGCGGAGCAGCGGTGAGTCTAGCCACCGGAACTCAGGGTGAGATTGCCTCGCGCTTGGAGCGATTGCTCGGCGCGGATGCGGTGATCGCCGATCCGGCGCGGGTGCAGAAGTACCTGGTCGACGGTTGTGCTCCCGAAACGGTACTCCTGCCCAAGAACGCTGAGCAAGTCGCCGCCGCTCTCAAAGTAGCGTACGAAGAGAACTGGTCGGTAGTCCCGTTCGGGGGCGGCACGCGACAGCATGTGGGCCGATCACCGGATGGCGTGGATTTTGTGCTTTCTACCGAGCGTCTCGACTTAGTCGAAGCATATGATCCCGGCGACCTGACGCTCTCAGTACAGGCTGGCGCGACGATTTCGAACATCAAAGCGGCGTGCGCACAACATCGCCAGCTCCTCCCCATCGAGACCTTCCCGAGGTCGTCCGTCGGCGGAGCTTTAGCGACTCGGTCGTCTGGCCCGCTCCGCGCCGGCTTCGGCGGCTTGCGCGACTTCTGCATCGGCATCAGCTTCGTCACGGGTGACGGCCTCAGTGGACGCGGCGGCGGGCACGTCGTCAAGAACGTCGCAGGTTACGATCTGATGAAGCTGATGATCGGGAGCTTTGGCACACTCGGCGTGATCACATCTGCCAATTTCAAGCTCTTCCCACTGCCTGAGCAGACGCTCACGTGTGTGTGCCAATTTGAAACGCTCGCTGCGGCGTTCAAGTTTCGTGACTGGCTGCTGAAATCTCCTCTCTCGCCGATCTCCGCAGAGTTCATCGGACCTGAGGCAGCCGAGTACCTCAAAGACGTCCAACCGCGAGATCCCGACGACTGGGCGCCTGAGAACAAGGGCACGAGCGAGAAGCGCGTTTGGCAAATCGCGATAAGGTTCGCCGGAAGTGATCGTGCGCTGGCGCGCTCACGATCGGAACTGGGTTCCCAAGTCGTTCGAGAAATAAGCGAACAGGAAGAAATCGACTTCTGGAATCGCCTCGCCGACTTCGAGCAGCGCCTGATGAGCCGGCATCACAATCCGATGATCTTCCAGGTCGAAGTTCCCCCAGCGGAGTCCGAGAAAGCGCTCACGGCAGCTCACGATTCTGCAAGCGAGTACAACTTCGTCGCTGCGATCGTCGGCAGGGCGACTCTAGGTTCATTTATCGTTGCGATTATTCCGCTGGCGATCGATCCGCCCGCGGTAACACAATTTGCCGGCGCAGCTTCCGCCTTTCGTGGACGACTTTCGAAAGATTCGTCCGCCTTAGTCTGTCGCTGCCCGGGAGACGCGAAGCAGCACTTCGACGTCTGGGGTTCAAGTCCCACAGATACTGCCCTGATGCAAAAAGTGAAGCGCGCGCTCGATCCCAAAGGCATACTGAATCGAGGGCGCTTTCTCGTCGGATGAAAACGGAAACCACTATTGACAACGAACAAACCGCCGCTGCATGCCACAGCCTGCACATGGGCAAGTCGAATTTCGCGGGAGAAGATCGCCCGAGTTGGAACCTATATGCAACGTGCGTACATTGCGGCCTTTGCTTGAATCATTGTCCGACGTATCGCGTGCTCGGCACGGAAATGGATTCGCCGCGCGGGCGCATCTATCAGGTGCTACAAGTCGATTCCGGACGTCTCGCGATAGGCGAATCGTTCGTCACCCACATCGATCGTTGCCTCGATTGCCGCGCCTGCGAGACTGCCTGCCCATCAGGAGTGCAGTATGGGCACATTGTCGAAAGGGCACGTGCTCAAATCGAGCAGCACTACAGACGATCGTGGTTGGAGCGGCAGATACGCGGGGTTCTGTACCGGCATGTGCTCAGTAATCCGCGGCTGCTCAGTGCACTCGCGAAAGTGTTGCGGTTTTATCAATGCTCCGGATTGCAGACTCTGGCGCGATGCTCCGGACTTCTTCGCTTAATCGGCGTAGCGAAGCTGGAGCAGTTGCAGCCAAAGATTGACAAGAAGTTCTTCTTTGACCAGATCGGGAAAGTATTTCCTGCCGAGGGAGAACGCAGGGCTACCGTCGCGCTCCACGCTGGTTGTATTGCCAGTGTTGCATTTTCGGAATTGAACAATGCCACGATTCGGGTGCTCACAAAAAATGGCGTTGAAGTTTGGGTTCCACAAAACCAGAACTGTTGCGGAGCGCTTCAGACTCATGCAGGTTTTCGAGACGAAGCCCGCCGGCTCGCGCGACAGAACATCGCGGCGATGCTCGATAGCCGCTTCGATGCCATCGTCACGAATGCAGCCGGGTGTGGCTCAACTCTGAAAGAGTACAGCGACCTTCTACGCGAAGACACGCAACATGAGCAGGCGGAGAGGTTTGCAAAGAACGTCAAAGACGTAACTGAGTTTCTCGACGAGCTTGGCCTCAGGCCGCCAGCGCGGAGGTTCGAAGGTCGAGCCACCTACC
>DATEMI010000224.1:0-2296 GCA_035275665.1 Terriglobales bacterium
CGCCGATCGCAGGTCCGTTCACAACGCAGACCACCGGTTTGCTGACTTCGAGCATTCCGGAGAATGCAGCGTGGAAAGCTTCGAGCATCTGGTAGACACGCTCAGTGGTGTACTCGCCTATGTCGACTCCGCCAGAAAAGACTTTGCAGGCCGAATCCAGCACGATCAGTTTCACTTCATCGTGCTCGCCAGCGAAACTGATCCCATCGGCAATTTCGCGGAGCATCGCTTCATGCAGCAGATTGTGTTCGGGGCGGCTCAGGGTGATGCGCGCAACGCCCTTCTCCAGCCGGAATTTCACGGATTGAAACTGTTCCGGCTTGCGGCGCGGTGCCTGCGTCGTGAAGTCTTGCAGTGTGCTAACCGGATTCGCCATTACCAAAATCCTCCTAGATTGAGGCAAAAACCGATGCTAGCACAGTGATTGGAGCTTACTGTGGAGGCACTATCGCGAGCGTGCGCAATCAGTTTGCGCGCGGTTGCCGTGTATCCTTGAGCTGCGTCGTGCAACATCGAGACGATTGGGACACGAATGCCGGAGCTCATCATCGATACCGCCATCGCCGCGCGCCTTCCGGGCCGCACGGACGGCGAGGGCTTTCCAACCGATGAAGCGTGGGAAACTGCGCCCCCCATTTGGTTTTGTGCGGACTGGCAGGGAAAAAATGAAGATCGCAGGCGCGAAACAAACGTTCGCCTGCTGTGGACTCCGGAATTTCTTTTCCTCCGTTTTGACGCGCAGTATCGCAACATTACAGTCTTTCCCGATGCGGACTCGAATGGCCGGAGAGATTGCCTGTGGGATCGCGATGTCTGTGAAGCGTTTTTGCAACCCGATTCATCGGACCCGCGCAGCTACAAAGAGATCGAGGTGGCTCCCAATGGATTTTGGATCGACTTGGAGATTGTGGCCGGAGAAAAGCGCGACTTGCAAAGCGATCTGCGGCGGCGAGTGAGCATAGATCAAGAAATAAAGCTGTGGCGAGCGGTTTTGGCGCTGCCCATGAACAGTCTGACGAATCGCTTCGACCCTAATGAGGTGTGGCGCGCGAATTTTTTTCGTGTGGAGGGAGCTTCGGAGCCGCGATTTTATTCGGCGTGGAGGCCAACGCTCACGCCGCAACCGAATTTTCATGTGCCGCAGGCCTTTGGTGCACTGGTTTTCACGGAGCCAGCCAGCAAAATACGGCGCTAGCGCTTGATTGATTTTTTGCCTATTCTTTGCGCGTGCTGGTCTTTCGCTGGTCACGCCGCAGACGCTTCTTCCGCCGAATCGTTGATTTTCTCGTTTGTTTCCTCTCGCTCGTGTGTGTTCCTGCAAGTCTGTCGCAGACGCCACTCCAATCCTCGGATCAGTCTCCGGTTGTCACGAAAATTGAGCCGCCGAACTGGTGGATTGGGCTCACGCCACAAGTCATGCTGCTGCTTTCCGGGCGACACCTCGAAGCGACTCAAGTTTCCTGCAATCTCCCTGCGATCATCGTCGAGCGCACGCAGGCAACCGCCGGCGGAGACTATCTTTTCGTTTGGTTGAAGCTCGGAAGCGACATTAAGTCCGGCACGGCGGTCTGCAGAATCACCACGACGACCGGCATAACGTCATTCGAGCTGCCGATAAAGCCGCGGGAGCAAACCATTCACAGATTTCAGGGGCTTGGTTCTGAGGACGTGATTTATCTCATCATGCCCGATCGTTTTGCGAACGGCGATCCTACCAATGACGAGCCCGAAGAAGCGCCCGGCTCGCACGACCGCGCCAAGCCGCGCGCCTATCACGGAGGAGATCTTCGCGGAGTCCGAGAGCACCTGGACTATTTGAAAGAGCTTGGCATCACCACGATTTGGCTTACGCCAATCGTCAAGAACGGCGCGACCGAGGATTATCACGGCTACGGAGCTGTAGATCTGTATTCTGTCGACCCGCATCTTGGCACATTGCGCGATTATCAAGAGCTGGTCACCGCGGCGCACGATCGAAAAATGAAAGTGCTTTTTGACGTTGTGCCGAACCATGTGGGCCCGCGACATCCTTGGGTCGACCATCCTCCGCTGCCGGACTGGTTCCATGGCACACGCCAGCAGCACAGCAATTCTTCAGCTTCGCTGAACGGCTCTTTTTATGGGCAGAGCGATCGGCAGACCGCCGGCCATGATCCGTTTGAAGTTCTCGCCGATCCCCACGCACCGAAGCGTTTGACGCGCAATCTCACCGAAGGATGGTTCTTCGGTATCCTCCCTGACCTGAATACAGAAAATGCCGGCGTCGCGCAGTATCTGCAGCAGAACGCAATCTGGT
>DATEMI010000225.1:0-11442 GCA_035275665.1 Terriglobales bacterium
CCGAGGGCCGCCGCCTCCATCGCTCCGGATACCGCAACGCTGCCGTGTCCGTTCTGGTTCCATTCTGGGAGGGTTCGCGGACCCGCCGAACCAGAATTGAGACCCAGCCGCTGGAGCTCGGAGGTAACCGCCTGTTCGAGAGCCGGGCGCAAAAAGCTACCCAGAGCATCGACGACGCTGCCTGGAGGCGCAGGTTGCATGCCGGGGCTCTGCGTGCGGGCCTGCTCTGTCGGTTTCAGTTCGGGACGGGCTTCGGGATCGGGGATGGCGATGCCGGCGCGCCGGGCCTCGATTTCAAGCGCCTTTAAGCGCGCTCGCTCGCGCACGTCGTTCGACTCGGGAATGGCCTCACGGATGCGCCGGCCGTTCTCGCGCCAGTCGATATAGTAGGTTCCCTCAGGATGCGACTCGACGCGATCGCCGACGCGCACGCGGTGTTTCAGTTTTCCGCCAGCTTCGATGACCGCGGGACACAGCTTCCATACGCCATCGATTCTGACTTTCTTGAGGATGTTGACTCGCGCCTGTCTCCACGTCTGATTGAGCGCCTGCGCCATCGTGGGATTCTCCTTGGGGAGAAGAATTCGCGCAAAAAACGCGCGGCGATGGACACCAAGGTGGACACCAAAACCTCATTTTTGTGGACACCAAAGTGGACACCAAGCCGCCAGACTATTGAGGAGAAAAGAAATGGTGCCGAAGAAGGGACTCGAACCCCCACACCCTTGCGGGTACATGGACCTGAACCATGCGCGTCTGCCAATTCCGCCACTTCGGCTCGGAAAACGATGCGCCGCAACGAATGTTCGCCTGTAGGAAATCGTGCGAACCGCGGCTCACTGGCCTGCCTATTTATTGTCTCTGCTACGCGAATTTCCTGTCAATGTGGACGCGGATCTCTAACAGAGCCGCCGGCAGTAGCCGGTGGGGCAGCCGCTGTTTTGCGGCTGCGTTCGATCCGATGGTCCCCGCTTCCTTTAAGAACTCGGAGCTGGTGTGCGGCCAGCTCCGACCCACCGCCTACCGGCGGCGGTTCTGTTAATTTCCGCGCAGCTCTTCTGATGTTGATTCGGCTAGATATCTTTCCAGCACCTGCTCGAATCTTCCCTGGGCGCGAAGGATGTACTCGATCGCGTCGCGGCCGGCGCCGTCTCCGCCGCGGTGATCGACTACTACGTCGGCTTCGTCGCGCACTTCTTTGCGCGCGTTGGGCACAGCTACGGCAAGGCCGACTCGGCGCATTACCGGAAGATCGATGATGTCGTCCCCTACGTATGCGACCTCCTCGGCCGTGATGCGCTCGGCAGCGAGGATTTTGTCGAGGGCGAGGAGCTTGTTGTCTTGTCCAAGAAAGACGTGGTGGATGCGCAGTTCGCGCGCACGCATGGCTACGGCTTCCGAAACACGCTTCGTGATGATTCCCAATTTGAGACCCGCGAGTCGCGCAAGGGACATGCCAACGCCGTCGTGCGCGTTGAAGCCTTTGCCCTCGAAAGTGTTAACCGTGGTGATTTCGTCCCCGCTTTTGTCGGCCTTGACCTCGCCGGCAGTGATGCCGTTCTGTTTCCGAGCAGGAAAGAACCAGAGTGTGCCGTCGGTGAGGACTCCGTCGACGTCGAAGATGATGACTTTGATCTTGGAGGCGGCTGTCGGCATTGTTTTGGCTGGCTTTTCCAATCAGCGATCGGCTATAGACCATAAGCTGTCATCCTGAAGCGCTTCTCTTCCACCCCACAAAGCAAAAGCGGCTTTGTGGGAACCCCGATTTGCGCGAAGGATCTCCGGAAGGTGCATCAGGCTTAAATGCCTTCTCAAGGCTCCTCGACCAGCAAACTGCAACCAATGGTAAGAGCCAGGAGAGCGCAATTAAGTCTCACAAATCTTGGGGAGATCCTTCGCGCGAAAGATGCGCTTTCAGGATGACAGACGTAAATCATGATCACAGACTAAATCAGGATGACAGACGTGAAAAGCAATTGCGAATGCTGAACTAGCTCGCATACGGTCGGAGTGCCTCCGCCTATTGCCCATCGCCTGTTGCCTATTGCTGCCTCTTGTTTATTGGCCATGGCGTTCTCGCCTCTTCTCCCCCGACCGCTGATTCCACCCGCGCGACGCTCTCCCGCAACTCTTCCACGATCTCCCGCGCGGCATCGCGCGCTTGCACTTCCTGATTCGGATCGAAGGAAATGGCGCCTACGCGCGCGTGTCCGCCGCCGCCGTAACGTTCGCAGATCACTGCAAGGTTAACCATGTCTCCGTGGCGCATCCTGGTCCAAGGATTCGAACCTACAGAGACCTTCGTGCGGAACGAGCTCTTACTTAAACCAACACTATAAGTCGAGTCCGGATGCAGATAATAGGGCACGAACTTGTTATAACCTTCGAGGTCATAGTCCATAACGTCGAAGAAGATGGTGCCCAGCTTGCACTCGGAGCGCTGTTTCATGATGTCGATTGAGCGTTGATGGCGCTCCATCAACGGGGGCACCAGAGGTGCGACCAGCGGATGCTCGATGATCTCGCTCAGTGACTTGTAGGCGAGTAGCGGGATCAGGTTCGGCGTGAAGTCTTTGTCTTGCGTGGACTCAATCACCATCGTCAGCTTCATCGCCGGCTCTTTCATCTCGACGGCGGTCTTGGCGTCCTTGTATTGCGCGCCATCGACGATGTCGGCCCATTCGATAAGTTCCGAAACGGGAGCGGGATCGAAGCCGAAGCGGTTCTCGGCTACGGTCGCGAGAAACTTCGTACAGGACTTGAAGTCTGGGTCGTAAAACTTCTTATTGCTCTGGTTAGTCAGGAAATGCTCGTGGTCTTCCGGGGTAAGGAACGCGCTCTGGTGATGGTCGAACCACCAGGTAATCTTGGGCGACGGCGAATATTTGAAATCCACGATGGCGTTCTCGTCGCCCGTGAAGTCCGCTTCATTGAACAGCGAGCCGGCGCGATGCAGGAGTCCGCAGTACTCGAACTCGACGTTGTCCCGGATGCGCTCGGAGTAGAAGCGCGAGAAGAGGGCCGCGGAAGCAGTGCCGTCGAAACACTTATCGTGAAAGAAGACCCGGACCCTCAATTCAGCTCCTGTGTAGCCTGGTTTAAGCTCGCGCTCTCCACCAGTAACCGCACTCGTCCGGGCCGATGGGGCGAAAGCTAATCATCTTGCCACGCGGGGTGAGTGGGATTCAAGCAGGAGAATGTGAAACGTACTACTTTGAATCTGCTCTCGATATAAATTCGAGGTCTTCGTAGTCAGGAATATCTTCTGCGGGAATGAACGTCCGGCCAGATACGCTCGGATCCAGGATCATGACACCCCCACCGAATTCCTGCATGTACCAGTCGATTTCTGAATCACCAAGGTCAGATGCCACGAGGTCCACGGTTCCTGAGTTTCGGTGAAAGAGAACGCGGTCACCGCTCTTTATCTCCTCCCCTGATCGATAACGCAAAATCATCCGAACGTCTCAGACCACTCGTCTGCCGTTCTTCCGGCAATCCTCGCACACGCCATAAATCTGGAACGTGTGGCGCGTGGTTTCGTAATGGTGCTTGCGGCCGATCTCCTGTTCGAGGCGATCGACTTCAGGAGAGAAGAATTCGACGGAACCTCCGCACGATGTGCAGACCATGTGGTGATGGCTGCGGCGGTTGTGCTGATGTTCATATCGCGCTACGCCGTCGTGGAATGCGACTTCGCTCGCCAGTCCACACTCGGCGAGCAGTTTGAGAGTGCGATAGACCGTAGTCACGCCGATCCGGGGATCGCGCTTACGCACGAGCTGGTGAAGCTGTTCGATGGAGAGATGCTCGTGAGTTTCGAGAAAAGTGAGGAGGATAGTGTCGCGCTGCTCGGTCCATTTCAGACCGATACGTTTCAGATGCTGCTGAAAACGATACTGGGCCTCCCGCAGCCACTCCTGCGAGATCGAGATCGGATCATCGATGCGTTTCTGCAGCATTTCAGAGCATTTTTAGCATAACACCGCGTTTTCCCCGCGAGTAAATCCATAGGCTTCAACTTCACTCGAGCAGCTGCTGACGGTTTGCGTTCTCACTCATGACGCAGTGCAGTCATCGGATTCAAGCGGGCGGCGCGGAGCGCCGGCCAGAAACATGCCAGCAGGCCGGCTGTGACAAGAATAAGGACCACCACGGTGAACGACAGCGGGTCGAACGGAGACACTCGCCAGACCTGCTGTCGGATCAGGCTAACGGTGGCGGCGCTTCCCAGGAGTCCGATGCATGCTCCGACAATGAGGAGTTTGGCACCGTCGCCCAGGATCGTGCCTGCGACGTGGCGGAAGTTGGCTCCGAGAGCGATGCGCACGCCGATTTCATGGGTTCGCGTCGATACCAGATGCGACATCAGTCCATACACCCCTACCAGAGCCAGCAGGAGGCCCAAGCCGCCGAAGGTCGCGAACAGTGCCAGATTGAAACGCGGCTGCGACATGAGATTTTCGCTCAACGAGGCTTCCATCGTGCTCACGTCGGTCACAGGCTGATTCGAATCGAGAGAAGCGATCTGCTTCCTGACTTCCGCCACAA
This sequence comes from Terriglobales bacterium, assembly GCA_035275665.1. Classification (GTDB taxonomy): domain Bacteria; phylum Acidobacteriota; class Terriglobia; order Terriglobales; family Acidobacteriaceae; genus Gp1-AA112. Next base: position 4,552 of record DATEMI010000225.1, read on the forward strand.
CCGACGACGGATCTCCCTGGGTGAGTACCATCACGCGGCTTGCGCGTCCGAGGAAAGTGAATGGAATGTAGAGCTCGGGAGTGATCTCGCCGCCGCCTTGCCAGCCCCAATCGAGCGTGTCTCGCACCACGCCGACGATCTGGAATGAATCCTGCGATGAATTGAACGGTGGAGTTTTGAAATCCGGGATGCGCACCAGACGACCGAATGGATCGCGATCGCTGAAGTAGCGGCGCACGAAAGCCTGATTCACAAGCGCGAATGGCCGCTGCGTCTCGACATCTGCCCGGGTGAACAGTCGGCCGCTGAGCAGCGGGATGCCGGCGACGGTGGTGTACTCGGCATTGATCTGATGGAGCATAACGCGGCGGCGATCGGTCTTCGAGCTGCCGTCCACGTCGATCGACGTGCGCAAATTTCCAAAGGGGTGCATGGAAGTATTGAGGGCGACCGCCTCGACTCCGTGTGCCGACTGCACGTGTTCGAGCAGTTGCTCAAGAAACTGATCGCGTTTGGTCAGGTCGGAATATTGCTGCTCGTTCAGCGGAACGCGGAAGGTGAGCAGATGGTCGCGGCGGATTCCTAAATCGGCACCTTCGACCGCAAGCATGGTGCGGACCATGAGTGTCGCTCCCATGAGCAGCATGAGCGAGAGCGCAACCTCGCCGACGACCAAGGCGTTGCGGATCCAACGCTGCCGCGGATTCGAGGCCGCTCCGCTGTCGCGGTCCTTGAGCGCGGAAGCCAGATTCGTGGTCCATGCCTGCAGGGCGGGAACCAGGCCGAAGAGAAGCGCTGTGAGTACGGAAACCGCGCACGCAAACGCGAGGACAGGAACGCTCATTGCGATCACAGCTTCGTCAGGAATAGTGCCCGCAGGCACGATGGCGATAATGGCTTTGAGTCCGCCGTAAGCGAGCAGTCCGCCAAGAGCCCCACCCAGAATTGCTAACAGCAGGCTTTCGGTCAGAAGCTGCTGGATCAATCGCGAACGCTTCGCACCCAGCGCGATGCGCACCGCCATCTCCCGCTGGCGCGAAGTCGCCTTGGCCAGCAGCAGATTCGAGACGTTGGCGCAGGCGATGAGCAGCAGCAGCGCGACTGCGCCGAGCAGGATGAAAAGTCCCTGGCGGATGTCGCTAGGGAAAGTTTCCTTGAAGGAAAGCAAGCTCACGCGGAAATTTTCTGGGAACTGCTTCGGATCTTGCCGACGGAGGTCGGCGATAATCGGCTTCAAATCGGCTTCGGCCTGCGCCGCGGTGACTCCGGGCTTAAGACGTCCTAAAAGGTGGACGCCGGTTACGCCTTCGACCACTTTGTCGCGTTGGTAAACGATGGGAAGGTAAACGTCTGCTCCACGCCACATGAACGGACGCGGCATAACTCCAACCACGGTACGAACTGCGCCGTTAAGGGTCAACTCGGCGCCGAGCACCTTGGGATCGCCTCCGAACTGACGCTGCCAGAAGCGATAGCCGAGCACGACAGCAGGCGGCGAGTCAGAACGAAAATCGCCGGGCGTGAGCACTCTTCCCAAAAGGGGAGGAACGCCGAGTGTGGAGAACGTATCGCGGGTAACGTAGTTGCCGCGCAGCCGCTGCGGCTCGCCTTTGCTGGTCCAGAGAATGTCGCTAATGGTGGAGGCGATGGTGCTCGAAAAAATTGTGTTGCGCTCCGCGATCTCGAGAAACTGCGCCGGCGTGTAGTAGAGGCGTCCACCGTTCTGGCCGGGTTCGGAGATGCGAACGCTCATGAGCGTGTCCACGTCCTTGTAGGGAAACGGATTTAGAACCACGGCGTACACCACGCTATACACGGCGGTGGTTGCGCCGATTCCCAAGGCGAGCGTGATGACCGCGACGGCAGTGAATCCGGGAGACTTCCTCAGCAGGTGCAGGCCGTGACGAAGATCAGCGAAGAACGAGTTCATGGAGCGTCCTCCAACTTATAGGACTCTCGACGTGGCAAGTATAGCGAGGGAAGCAAAGTAGCCATAAAAAGCCGGGGATGAGAACCAATGCTCGTGAGCTGAGGAGCTGGCGGAGGCGGGAATGAAAACACAAGATCGTTTGACTCGGGTCTTCCACTGCTGAAAATTGCCTCAAGACGCCAGAACCTGAGCTGTGTATGATGTCGGCGCTCATTCAATAAAGGACAGACGATGACGGTAGCAACATTGCGGCGTCTTTTCGCAGTCAGCATTCTCGTTTCCTCCTTCACCGCGACAGGACTCGCGCAAAGCAGCGCCGACACGCTAAAGAAGGGATTTGACAATCCGCCGTCGTCCGCCCGTCCTCGCGTGTGGTGGCACTGGATGAACGGCAACATTACGCGTGAAGGAATCAAGCTCGATTTGCAATGGATGCATCGTGTCGGTATCGCAGGGTTCCAGAATTTCGACGCAGCACTCGCGACACCTCAGGTGGTTGAAAGACGCCTCATCTATATGACCCCGGAATGGAAGGACGCGTTCAAATACGCGATCACCTTGGGAGACCAGCTGGGAATGGAGATGGCCATCGCAGGTTCTCCAGGGTGGAGCGAGAGCGGCGGTCCATGGGTGCCTCCGTCGCACGGGATGAAGAAGTATGTATGGAGCGAGACAGTGGTCGAGGGCGAGAAGCCTGTCACGCAAAAGCTTCCGCAGCCGCCGGCAACGGTTGGTCCGTTCCAGAACATCAGCCGCACGACAAAGATTCCGCCGTTTTATGCAGACGCCGCTGTAGTGGCATTTCGCCAGCCCGAGACCGAAGCGCAGGATCTCACTCCGGCGAAAATCACGGCCAGCGACGGCGGATTAGACGCGTCGAAGCTGAGCGACGGCGATTTGATCGCAACCACTGGACTTGCGATCCCTGATGCGGAAGGCGGCGAATCCTGGATACTGTTCGAGTATCCTGCGCCACACACGGTCTGCTCGCTTACCTACGTCACGAAGGATCCCAACACGCGGCAAGCGTCTCTGACCGGCATTGCGACTCCGGAGAAGACCCTCGAAGCCAGTGATGATGGTCGCAACTTTCGAAAAGTCGTCGGTCTGAGCGGCGGTTCCGCTCCCGAGCACACGGTTTCGTTTGCGCCGGTGATGGCGAAGTATTTTCGGGTGACGTTTAGGCGCACGCCAGCTCCGCCGCGTCAGCCACAGGCTGCGGCCGTAGCCGCGCCGCCACGGCCGACTCACTATGAGATCGCGGAGCTCGTCCTCCATTCTTTTCCTCAGGTGAATCACTTCGAAGAGAAGGCAGCGTTTGTTCCCACTGGCGACCTGTATCAATACGCAACCCCAAACTTTGATCCAGGCACTGCCATTAAGAGCTCCGACGTGATCGATCTCACCACGAAGACGCAGCCCGACGGAACGTTGGACTGGACCCCGCCTTCGGGCAAATGGGTCATCGTGCGTCTCGGCTACTCATTGCTCGGAATCACGAATCACCCCGCGACCGCCGAAGCCACCGGTCTGGAGGTCGACAAGCTGGATCGCCGCTTCGTCAAAGACTATTTCGAGAAATATCTCGACAGCTACAAAGATGCCGTCGGCGCCGACGAGATGGGCAATCGCGGCATCTCGTACGTGATCAACGATAGTTGGGAAGCCGGTTCACAGAATTGGACCGACAACATGCTTGCGCAGTTCAAGAGCTTGCGAGGCTACGATCCTGCGCCATGGTTGCCGGTGCTGACGGGTCGAATCGTCGAAAGCGCCGCGGCGAGCGACCGCTTTCTCTGGGATTTCCGCAAAACCATCGCCGATCTCACTGCGACCGAACATTACCAGCAGCTCGAAGAGACGCTCCACGAGCACGGCATGAAACATTACGGAGAATCACACGAAAGCGGCCGCGCATTCATAGCCGACGGCATGGAAGTGAAGAAATACAACGAAGTCCCAATGGGCGCGATGTGGACGCAGGAGCCCGGCGTAAACAAACCTCGGTATGGGTACAACGCCGACGACCACGAGTCGGCCTCGGTGGCGCACATCTACGGGCAGAACATTGCCGCCGCCGAATCGTTGACCGCGGCGGCTGCGCCATGGGCGTGGTCTCCGGCGACGCTCAAACCGACGGCCGATCAGGAGTTTCTGAACGGTATCAACCGAATCGTGTATCACGAATCGGCTCACCAGCCGCTGATTGGGAAAGCTCCCGGCCTGACGCTGGGGCCGTATGGGCAATGGTTCAACCGCAACGAGACATGGGCGGAGCAGGCGGGAGCGTGGATCAACTATCTAGCTCGCTGCAGCTATATGCTCCAGCAAGGCCGATTCAATGCCGACATCGTTTACTTCTACGGTGAAGATTCAAACCTGACCACCATCTTTTCCGCGAAGGCCCCGGATATTCCGGTGGGTTATGCCTTCGACTACATCAATGCGGACGCGCTAATCCATGAGCTCAAATCGGCCAACGGCAATCTCGTGACCAGCAGTGGTATGCAATACAAGCTGCTGGCACTCGATCCGTATAGCCAGCACATGTCGCTGCCGGTGCTGCGCGCAATCTATGCGCTAGTCGAGAATGGCGCCATCGTTGCGGGTCCGAAGCCGGACGATGATCCGAGTTTGGCGGACGATCAGAATGAATTTCGCAAGCTCGCGTCGGAGTTGTTCGGCGACGGATCTGGAACGCACCAGGTCGGCAAAGGAACGGTTTACGCAGGACAGAATCTAAATGACGTGCTGAAGATGTTGCGCATCGATCGCGATTTCGCTTATTCCAGCAATGAAAGCGATGTCGATATTGAATTCTTGCACCGCACACTCCCGAACGGTGACATCTACTTTGTGGATAACCGGAGCGACAGCAGCCATTCGATTAACGCCACGTTCCGCGTAGCAGGAAGAAAACCGGAATTGTGGCGAGCAGAAACCGCCACTGCGGAGGGCGTCTCGTTCCACTCCGCCGATGGAAAGACAACAGTGCCGCTGCAACTTGAGCCTTGGGGCACGGTGTTCGTCGTCTTTCGCAAGCCCGCCTCGCAATCGGCGTACACGGCACCGCAGATCACACATACACCACTGCTAACCCTGACCGGGCCATGGAAAGTCGCCCTTCAGGCCGGCCGCGGTGCGCCGGAAGCCGTGACGTTCAACGCTCTCACGGACTGGAGCAAGAACTCCGATCCGCAAGTGAAGTATTTTTCCGGAATCGGAACCTACACGAAAACCTTGCAGGCGCCCCAAGAGTGGTTCAAGAAGGGCACGCACTTTTGGCTGGATCTCGGCGATGTGAAGAACTTGGCGGTGGTAATGGTAAACGGCAAAGAAATCGGACAGACATGGCACGCGCCATACCGCGTCGATGTGACTTCCGCCCTGAAGCCTGGAACGAACGAGCTCAAAATTGAAGTCGTGAACGCTTGGGTGAACCGGATGATCGGCGATGAACAGCCGGGCGCAACCAAGATCACTTTTGCCGACGTGAAGCCATACCGGGCCGACTCGCCGTTGCTTCCTTCCGGCCTACTCGGCCCAGTGACTTTGATCCGCGAGAACTCGGTTAAAAATGCGGGATTCGAAGCTGAAACCAAGTGATTATGAGTCAGATCGAAATTCGTTTTACCCGTGCCAAGAGATTTCAGGAAGTCCCTGGAATCACGCCTCCGCCGAACATTGAGAGTCGCTGATTGCAAGATTATCGCCGATCATAAAACGACTTTCATGCAAAATCGCGAGACTTAGACGCTACGAAGACCTACAAGCGGATTTGCTTGACTGGCTTTGCGCGCAGGTATGTAACATGCGAGTCCAGCCGTCGTAAACAATACAAAAGAAGCTCCGATAAAACTCGCAGCGTCAGTCGTACTCACTCCAAAAAGCGTGCTGGAGAGAGCGTGCGCAGACAACAGCGCCAGCAGAATTCCGATGCCGATTCCGATTGAAATTAAACCAATGCCCTGGCGCACGATCAGCCGCAGCACCTGCATTCGATCTGCTCCAAGCGCCATTCGAATGCTGATTTCCCGCTGCCGTTGAGTTACTGAATACGACAGCAAGCCATAGAGGCCGATGCTCGCCAATCCTAGAGCGACGAGTCCAAACAGGGAAAGCATTCCGACGCCCATCGAAGCCGTCCAGAGTGCCTGCTCGACGATCTTGCGTCCGGTTCTCGCGTCGGGAACCGGCATTTGAGGATCGATGTCGTGGATCACATGCTCTGCCGGTGTGAGCATTTGCGCAGCATCGGTTGAAGTTCGAACGTACAACACCATCGAATCGGAAAACTTTTGTCGAAGTGGAACGTAAATACATGACCGCGGACTCTCTCCCAGAGTCTGATAGTTTGCGTTTTTTGCGATGCCGATAATCTGGCGATAGCCGTTCTCGCCGGGAAGACGAAATCTCTTGCCGACCGCGTCCTGGTTCGGCCAGTAGCGCGCAGCCATTGCCTGATTAATAATTGCCACCGGCAGAGAGCTTTCACGATCGTCGTCGGTGAAGTCGCGACCACTCACGATCGGAATTCCTGCTGTTGAGAAATAGCCGGTATCGATGGTGTTCTGGACCGACGCAATGGCCTCTGATTTTCGCTGTTCTTCCTTTCCTTCAATTACGATCCCGCTCGTCGCACGTCCCCACAATGGTAAGTTCGACGCCCAGGATGCTGATACGATGCCCGGCTGCCCCGCCAAGCGATTGCGCACGTCACGATAGAAATTTTCAGTGCGCGGCTTGTCGTAGCCGACCTGCCCGGGATTCAGCATGAACACAGCGAGATGATCGGTCTGGAATCCAGGATCAATTGCCGTCGCGCGCACAATGCTGTGCAGAAATAGTGAAGCAATCACAAGTGAGACCAGCGAGAGTGCCACCTGACCCACGACCAGCGCATTCCCTAAACGAAACGCGTGCCGGCTTCGCCCCGAACCTTGCGTATCTTCTTTCAGTGT
>DATEMI010000226.1:0-2610 GCA_035275665.1 Terriglobales bacterium
TGTCAACTAAGGTGGCCTCCGTTTTCAGTAACGGAGCGGCACCGGTCACTTCCACCGTCTGGCTAACCTGCCCGACCTTCAGTTGAACGTCGATACGAGCAATCTGGTTCAGCACAAGGGTGAATGCAGGATATAGGGAAGTCTGAAACCCGTCCTTTTCCACGCGAAGGTCGTAGTTGCCGACGGGGAGCTGCGCGATGCGGTAAATTCCCGCGTCGTTGGACACAGCCTGGAAGACGGTGCCGCGTTCGACGGACTTGGCCGTAACAGTCGCGCCCACAACCGCTCCGCCGCTTGGATCTATAATCGTACCGGTTATCGTCGCCGTCACATCCTGGGCCCGCGTAACATTGCCGCCGATCAGTAGCGCAACCACTGCTACGCACAAGACTGAAAATCCCGCGGAATACAGTTTCTTCATGATGCGTCCTCCGGCCGCGGAATAGCTTTCCGCAACCAAGCCGTCGTACATCTGTCCTGGCATGTAAAACAGCACCCCTGGCCAGCTACCTGGCCGATTGGCGGATAGCTATATAGCACAAAAACATCGTTGTCAACACAAAAGTTTTGATTTATAAGATTAAATACGCCCCGGTGCGCCGAGTACTCTATAGCTGGCGTGGTTGCCCTATAACACGCGACAATGGTGTCACTGCTGTGAATGCCGTTTGCGCGATAGCCATGCAGCACATCTGGAGCGCGCTGCTGTTGCAAGCACGCTGAGTGGTTAATTAGCCCTGTAATGGTTGCGCGCTGTAGTTTTGCGGTCTGGATTCGGAGAGAGAATGGCCCCAAAGAGTCGAAACGGTGTGCCTGCTTATCAGAGGATCCAAGGCGTCATTCGCAAGCGCATCGAATCCGGCCAATTGCGCACTGGGGACTCCGTTGCGTCAGAACGAGACCTGGCCAAAATTCATCAAGTCAGCTTGATGACCGCCCGCCACGCGCTAGCCACTCTCGAGCGCGAAGGCATTGTCGAACGTCGCCGCGGCATCGGCACATTCGTAGCGGCCCCGAAAATTCATTTCAACAAATTAATGAGTTACACAGAACAAATGGCTGGCCGCAGCCTGACTGCTGGGTCCAAGATTCTGTTCGCGAAAATTATTCATGATGAGCAAGAGATCGCTGCGCGCCTTGCCTTGCCCACAAATACCGGAATCATCAAACTGGAACGCCTCCGACATGCGTCCGATGAGCCTTTTGCATTAGAAACGTGCTATTTCTCTTCGACGGATTTCCCACGACTCCTTTCAGCTCCTCTAAACCGCGAGTCGCTTTTTAAAATCCTTGAGCGCGATTACCAGGTAGAACTCGGCTACGCCGACGAGGAAGTCGATGCGACCGCGGCCGACGCCAGGACCGCCGAACTTCTCTCCGTCTCCCGCGGAGAGCCGCTCATGCGCATACGGCAGTTGATCTATTCCACTAAAGGCAAAGCTATTACTTATGTTCTCGGCTTCTATCGCTCGGACCGGCACAAGCTCCTGATCCGGCGATTTCGGTAAACTCGTCACATTTTAGGCGGAAGGCCGCGGATCAGCGCCGCTGCAAAAAGGTTAAACAATGCTATTGGTGTTGAAACCAAATTCGGAAGAGCTTGGCCGCGAGGCGGCTCGCATGGTGGCCAACGCGGTTCGCAGAAATCCTGCGCTGCGTCTGGGACTAGCCACAGGAAACACGATGGTTAGCATGTACCGGGAGCTCGTCCGCTTGCACCGCGAAGAGAAATTAGATTTCTCTCGAGTCGTCACATTCAATCTGGACGAATACTTGGGCCTGAAATCCAACCACCCACAAAGTTTCCATCATTTCATGCGGCAGAATTTCTTTGCCAATGTGAATATTGCGCCCACAAACATTCACATCCCGGATGGAGGGATTACGGGCAGCTATCAGCAATATTGCGCGTCGTACGAAAACGCTATTCGAACCGCCGGCGGCATTGATCTGCAGGTTCTGGGCATTGGCCGTAATGGCCATATCGGATTTAACGAACCGACCTCCAGCCTCGGCTCGCGAACCCGTTTGAAAGTTCTCAGCAAAGAAACGATCGAAGATAATCGCAAGTTCTTTGCTGCTGAAGAAGAAATTCCACAATGCGCCATCACCATGGGCATCGGCACCATTCTCGAGGCAAAGCGGATCCTCCTTCTTGCCAGCGGGTCCTCAAAAAGCGCTGCTATCGCCAAAGCCATTGAAGGACCTGTCACAGCATCGGTGACTGCATCTGCACTCCAGATGCACAGCGACGTCACTTTCATTGTCGACCGTGAAGCTGGCGCTCAGCTGAAACAGCAGGAGTATTATCAACGCGTTCTGGAGATGACCGCGATTCTCACCCCGGAGCGCCTGTAACTCCTCTCTTCCATTTGGCACTTCCCATTCGAGTTCTCCGTCGCGTTAGAATCTCTATCCAGCAGAGCTGGTCTTGAGGGAGCTAGCCCAGATGGCGATTACGCTCGCTGAAAACAGTTACGGGAGTTCGCGAATTCAATTGTTGCGCGTTTCCAGGCAGCAGGGCCGGGACGACATCCGCGAAATTGCGTTGTCAATAAGGTTCGAGGGTGATTTTGAAGCCGCTCACATCAGGGGCGAAAATCGCAAAAT
>DATEMI010000227.1:0-5411 GCA_035275665.1 Terriglobales bacterium
TAGACGTGAGGCTCGTGCTTCCGGAGCCAAAGAAGTTTGGTGAGCGTGAAGTTCGTCAGAGCAGGATTGCACGTCCAGGCGATAAGCTGCGCTTCGCCGACCTGCTCGGTTAATTCACGAGCTTCTTCGGCGGTGCGCTGATCACACCAGATCAAGGAAGGACGCAGCGCCTTTCCGGCGGCATCCATCAACACTGCACCGTGCATCTGGCCGGAAAGCCCAACTGCTGCGATGCTCACGCCCGAAACTCCAGCAGATGACAGCAATGCGCGAACCGCTTCGCGGCACGCTGTCCACCAATCGAGCGGCTCTTGTTCCGCCCATCCGGTTTGCGGCGAAGCGAACGGTTGATGCTCGGCAGTCTTCGACGCCAGTACCTTTCCAGTCTCATCAATGAGCAGCGCCCGAGTGCCGCCGGTGCCGACATCAATACCCAACAGTTTGGCTGAGGAATTCATTGCGTGGTTTTGTCATGGAGCAGCCGAGGCATTATGACGGAACCTCAAACTAAGAAAAAGTGTAATCGTGTACGTTAACGGTATAGATTGATATCCCATTCTGTCGAGTGCAAATTCTGCCGGAGCGAAAACCAGATGAGTCCTCGCCGTTTTGCGGTGCTGTTTTTCAAGATCTTAATCGCCGTTCTCCCGTGCCTGGCCCAGCAGCCCGCGCCATATAAAAATCCGGCACTGCCCGTCGACGCTCGCGTGAAGGACCTGCTGAAGCGGATGACGCTGGAAGAAAAAGTCGCGCAACTCGAATCGACCTGGCAAAACCACGGCCAGAATCTGGCGCCCGAAGATTACTTCGTGGATGAAAAAGGCGTGCTCGACGAAGCCAAAGCCAAACAATTGCTGAAGAACGGATTGGGCCAGGTGTCGCGTCCCAGTGAGGGCCGCGGACCAGCCGAGATGGCGGACTTCACCAATCGGCTGCAGCACATTGCGATTGAGAATTCGCGGCTCGGCATTCCGCTCATGTTCCACGAAGAGTGTCTGCATGGATTCGTCGCCATCGGAGCGACCTCCTACCCGCAGGCGATTGGGCTTGCCGCAACGTGGGATGACGCTCTGCTGAAACGCGTTTTCAACGCGGTTGCGCTCGAAGCGCGATCGCGTGGAACGGATGAATGTCTCATGCCGGTGGTCGATGTGGCTCGCGATCCGCGCTGGGGACGGACGGAAGAGACGTATGGGGAAGATCCATACCTCGCAGGTCGCATGGGGGTGGCCGCGGTGCGAGGATTGCAGGGCGATGGACCAACGATCGACAGCAACCATGTTTTTGCCACGCTAAAGCATTTCGCGGTGCATAGCCAGCCGCAGGCCGGAACAAACGTCGGGCCAGCAGACTACGGTGAGCGCACGGTGCGCGAGTATTTTCTTCCACCGTTTGAGGCCGGCATCAAGGGAGGAGACGTTCGCGCCGTCATGCCCTCATATAACGAGCTTGACGGCATTCCCAATCACAGCAACGTGTGGCTGCTGCGCAATATTCTTCGTAATGAGTGGGGCTACAAATACCTTACCGTTTCCGACTACTTCGCCATCGATCAGCTAATCGACATTCATCATGTCGCCGCCAACTGCGAGGAAGCAGCAAAAATGGCGATCACGGCGGGAGTCGACATGGAGCTTCCGTTTGCGAAGTGTTATCGCTCCCTTCCTGCGCTGGTTAGCAGCCATCAGGTTCCTGAGTCGTTGATTGACGAAGCCGTTGCCCGCGTCCTGCACGCGAAATTCGAGCTTGGCCTTTTCGATCATCCGTTTGTCGATCCGCAGAAGGCCGTCCAGAGCGCCGGCACGAAGACGGATGCAGACCTGGCTCTTCAGGCCGCGCATGAAACCATCGCCTTACTGAAGAACGAAAACAATCTGCTGCCGCTCGATATCTCGAAGCTGAAGAGTATTGCTGTCATTGGCCCCGATGCGGCGGAAGCGCATCTCGGCGGATACAGCGGAACTCCTAAGCACGCGATCAGCATTCTCGACGGAATCAAGAACAAGGTCGGCAATAAGGTCGAGGTGCTCTACGCTGAGGGCTGTCGCATTACCGAGAGCAAACCAATTTGGGAAGAGGACAAAGTGATTCCGCCTGACCCAGCGCTCGATGAAAAGCGCATGGCCGATGCGGTAGATGTGCTCAGTAAGGCCGATCTCGGGATCGTAGTCGTCGGCGACAACGAGCAAACTTCCCGTGAAGCCTGGTCGCCGACTCATCTCGGCGATCGCGACAGTCTCGATCTCGTCGGACGTCAAGATGAACTCGTCGCGCGCCTATTGGCGACGGGCAAGCCAATCGTGGTCGTGCTCCTGCACGGACGTCCGAACTCAATCAACTTCATTGCCGAGCACATTCCTGCCATTCTCGACGGCTGGTATCTGGGCCAAGAGGGTGGAACCGCGATGGCAGACGTCATCTTCGGCGACTACAATCCGGCGGGCAGGCTGCCCATTACAGTTCCACGTTCAGTCGGGCAGCTACCGGATTTCTACAACCAGAAGCCCTCGGCGCATCGGCCCTACCTTTTCGCGAACTCGACTCCACTCTTCCCATTCGGATACGGGCTGAGCTACACGAAATTTCGCTACAACAACCTGCGTCTGGAACCAGCAACGATTCCCGTGAATGGCAAGACAAGAGTTTCAGTCGATGTGACCAACGCTGGAGATCGCGCCGGAGATGAAGTTGTACAGCTCTACATTCGCGATGAGATCAGCTCGGTCACGCGTCCCATTAAGGAACTGAAGGGATTTCAGCGACTCAACATCAAACCCGGCGAGACTCGCACCGTGAGTTTCTCTATCGGTCGGCAAGAACTCCAGTTCTACAACCGCGAGATGAAGCGTGTGGTTGAGTCGGGGACCTTCAAAATCATGGTAGGGCCAAACTCGGTCGATCTTACTTCCGTCTCGCTGGATGTCCGCTAAATGCCGAGGGAGGTACGCAGGAAGAGCGGCATTCCGCTCATTGCTGAGCTCGCCGGAGTTTCCATCGGGACAGTGGACCGTGCGCTGCATGGGCGAGCCGGCATCAATCCCCGCACGCTGAAGCGAGTCCTTAAAGTAGCGCGAGAGATCGGGTACACGCCGAACATCGCTGCCCGCGCACTGTCGACGGGAAGGCGCGTGCGCATCGGTGTGTGTGTTCCAAAAGAGCTGGCCTACTTCTACGATGAGATGTGGGCCGGCATCCGCGACGAAGCCGCACGCTACGAGACACGAGGCGTCGAGTTGGTCTTCGGTGCGGTTCCTGAATTGGGAAAGGGAGAATGTACCGCTTTCCGTAAGCTACGCGCGTCGAAGGTCGACGGGATTCTTCTAACGCCAGGCAATCCTCAAACGATGACGCCGCTAATCGATGCAGCCGAAAAGCAAAGCATTCGTGTTGTCTGTGTTTCCACCGATGCCCCCATGAGCCGGCGCTCGTCAGTCGTGTGCGTTGAGCCGCGTCTCAACGGATTGATTGCCGGCGAACTTATGGCGGATTTCGTGCCTCACGGCAGCAAAGTCGCCATTGTCACCGGAATGCTGAAGACGATCGATCACCGCGAGAAAGCCGAGGGATTTACCGCCAGCTTTCGCGACCTCTCGATGGGCGGTGCAGTCGTCGAGGTCGTCGAAGCTCACGAGCACCCTGTCGAAAGCTTTCGTAAGACGCGCGCTCTACTCGAGCGCGTCCCGGATTTGGCCGGCATCTATGTAAACACGGTCAACTGCCTGCCGGTCTGTCGCGCACTTGCTCGCGAGGGTCGCGTCGGCAAAGTGCGTGTGATTGCCACCGATCTCTTCCGCCAGATGATTCCAGCGATTCAGTCCGGAGCCATTGCTGCCTCCATCCATCAGCAACCATATGTGCAAGGGCAATTGGCAGTACGCGCGCTTGCCGAGCATCTATTGCTCTCCGCGGAGTTCAATCCCACGCAGTATCTGAATCCAAGTATCATCTTGCGGGCCAATCTGAACCTGTTCCGTGAAGCGAATTCCAGCTGAAGATGAGGATGTTGTCTAGAGGCTAACCTGTGCTTGGCCGCGGAATGGAGCTCGTCTATTCCGGAGCAACTCGCGGGAGCACGAACTTTGTTGGAAACTCAACGGAGCTGTAGACGCAACTGAATCGATTTACTATAGTGTCCTTACATTGCCTGGTTTCGCTGCGTGCGGCAGGAAAGGCCCGTTTTCGGCTTGATTGGCGGGTTTGTCTATGTAAGGCTCAATTAGCGGCAAATTACGCAACCCTCAATGGCAAAACGAATTGCAAGTAGCGCGAATGGGCGGGGCACCGCCAATGGCAGCAATGGCGAGCGTGTGACGCTCAAATTCCTCGCCAATCACCTGGAGCTTTCGCCAACGACGATCTCCGTGGTGATCAGTGACTCGCCTTTGGCAGCGACGATCGCTCAGAAAACCAAAGACCGCATCTGGGAAGCAGTTCGCGAATTTAATTACCGCCCGAACGTCTTTGCTCGTTATCTGCACGGCAAGAGAACATATTGCGTCGCTGTGCTCGTCCCCGACATTGGTGACGAATTTTCGGCCTCGCTCATCAGCGGTATCGAAAAAGAGCTGGCCAAGCGCGGATACTTCTACTTCGTTGTGAGCCACCGAGGCGCTCCCGAGCTTATCGAGACCTCTCCGGACACGCTGCTCGATCGCGGCGTGGAGGGTATGATCTTCATCAATACCCCTCTGAAACTATCGTTGTCGGTGCCTGTTGTTGCTGTATCCGATATCACGGAGGCGCCGGACGTAAGCAGCATCGTCATCGACAATGCGCGCGCCGCCAGTTTGGCTCTGAAACACCTTCTCAAATTGGGACACACGAGCATCGCCGTATTGCGCGGCCCTCGCGGCAACGGAGACTCCGAGGACCGCTGGCTTAGTCTGCAAAAAGCCGCTGCCGAACTGGGGGTTGTGCTTGCGCCGAAGCTCACGCGCGAACTGGGGAAATATCCGGAATGCAACAACACGACGATGTCGGATCTGGGATACCACGCCGCGAAAGAGCTCCTCGAAGCCTCACAGGAGTTCACGGGTCTAATTGCGTTTAACGACGGTTCAGCCATCGGCGCCATCCGCGCCTTCCGCGATGCCGGTCTCAGCGTGCCCGATGACATCTCCGTCGTCGGCTTCGATGACATCGAACAAGCTGCCTTCAACATTCCACGCCTCACCACGATTCGTCAGCCATTGCTCAATATGGGTGAACTCGCGGCGCGCACTCTCATCAAGCGGATTGAGCAACCCGCAGAAAAGTCGCGCGAAGTGCTGGTCGAGCCAAAGCTGGTCGTAAGGGAATCGACAGCAGCGCCACCTCCGGGACCGCGAAGACCTCGTTCCTGATCGTCCCCTCGAAGAGTGTCTGCATCGATTACTCCTTGTCGGCATCGGTAGTCCGGGAAACCTTTAAAA
>DATEMI010000228.1:0-2193 GCA_035275665.1 Terriglobales bacterium
GATCCAATTTCCGCGAGCCCGCCAGTTGCCTGGGCGCGGCAGGAGTTAAGCGCAGCCATTTCCCAAACCGGGACTGCTGTCCGACAGTTTTCATCCATCGCTCAGGCCCCACAACCAGACCCCACCGTTGTGATCGCAGGCGGTCGATCTGCACTCGCTCTTCAGGCGCTAAAAGCTGTCGGAGTAGCTCCTCCTGCCACGCCTGAATCTCTCGCGGTCGTGCACTCGAAATATAAGGACAGATCCATTCTGCTTGTCTGCGGAGCCGACACACGCGGACTGATGTATGCGTTGCTCGAACTCGCTGATCGCGTCCGTCACGGTGAAAGTCCGCTCAGTGTGGTTACGAATCATCAGGCGTCCATCGAGAGCCCATTCAATCAGGTCCGCAGTATCGGACGTTTATTCGTAAGCGATGTCCAGGACAAGCCATGGTTCAACGACCGAGAAATGTGGCCGGCATACTTTTCCATGCTGGCGAGTCAACGCATCAACCGGTTTAGTCTCAATCTGGGAATCGGTTTCGATTTTCTGCAGCATGTAACGGATGCGTACTTTCTGTTTGCGTATCCGTTTCTGCTGCAAGTCCCTGGATACGACGTGCATGCCGTCAATCTGCCCGATGCCGAACGGGATCACAACCTGGAAATGCTGCAATTCATCTCGCACGAGGCGGTAGCCCACGGGATTGATTTTCAACTCGGAATCTGGACGCACGGTTATCAATGGACCGACACTCCACAGTCCAACTACACCATTTCGGGACTCACTCCGGAGAATCACGCTGCCTATTCCCGCGATGCGCTGGCGGCTTTGCTGAAGGCCTGCCCGGATATCAGCGGCGTCACGCTGCGGACGCATGGCGAGAGCGGGGTGCGAGAAGGCAGTTACGACTTCTGGAGAACGGTCTTCGAGGGGGTTCCCAAATCAGGACGCCGCGTCGAAATCGATCTGCATCCGAAAGGTCTCGATCAGAAGATGATCGACTCGGCGTTGGCCACAGGTATGCCGGTTAGGCTCTCGCCCAAGTACTGGGCCGAACACATGGGATTGCCTTATCAGCAGACGACTATTCGCGAGCTTGAGATGCCGCGCGAGACCCCGCAAAACCCTACGTTCTTCGCGCTCAGCACGGGATCGCGAATTTTCACGCGCTATGGATATGCCGACTTCCTGCCCGAGGATCGTCCCTACAGCCTGATCTATCGCATCTGGCCCGGCACACACCGATTCCTGCTATGGGGTGATCCAGTTTCGACTGCCGCTCATGCCCGAGCGTTCCAATTCTGCGGCAGCAACGGGGTTGAGCTTTACGAACCGCTATCGTTCAAAGGCCGTCGCGGGTCCGGTCTACCTGGAAACCGCTGCGCTTATGCTGACGCCTCACTCAATCCAGTTCGAGATTGGGAAAAGTATCTTTATACCTATCGCGTGTGGGGCCGGCTCCTTTATGACCCAAACGCTGATCCGGACGTTTGGCGCCGGCAACTACGGAAGGATTTTTCACACAATGCTGGCGCAGTCGAGAATGCCCTGGGCGCGGCGACTCGAATCATTCCACTCATCACGACCGCACACTTGCCTTCAGCCGCGAACGACACATACGGTCCGGAGTTCTACACCAACCAGTCGATCGTGGATGCTGCGAAGTATTCGCCTTATGGAGATACTCCCGCGCCCAAAGTTTTCGGCAACGTCAGCCCGCTTGATCCAGAACTGTTCGCGCGCACCAACGATTTCGCCGCTGAGCTTGTCAAAGGCGAGCATGGAGCGAAATACAGCTCAATCGAAGTCGCACAGTGGCTCGAGGATCTTGCCGCACTGGCGGCAACACAACTGGCTGAAGCGCAGAACGCAACCGCTCGAAGCACGCCAGAGTTCCGCCGCCTTGCGGCGGATGTCGATATCCAGATTGGGATTGGAAGATTCTTCGCGGCCAAGCTCCGCGCCGCCACGTTGTATGCGATTTACGAACAATCCGTCGATCGCGCTGCTCTGGAGCAGGCCGTAACCAAGTATCGGCAAGCACGTGATGTATGGGCTGATTTTACGAATCGTGCCACGGGTATTTACGTGAAGGACATCACCTACGGTCCGCGCCCATATCAGCGCGGCAACTGGAGCGATCGCCTGGCTGCAATCGAAGATGACATCGCCGAAATGGCGAAACGGCTCGAAGGACTCTCATCCGGT
>DATEMI010000229.1:0-8267 GCA_035275665.1 Terriglobales bacterium
GATCCGACGAATCCGAAGCGGCTCATTAACTCGAATGACGGCGGCGCAACGATCAGCACCGATGGCGGGCAGCACTGGACCTCCCAAGACAACCAACCTACCGCGCAGTTCTATCACGTAATCGTCGACGACCAGTTCCCGTACCACATCTATGGGTCGCAGCAGGACAACACCAGCGTCGGCATCGCCAGCGCGACGAACCATTTTGGGATCGACCGCGTTGACTGGGATCCCGTCGGCGGCTGCGAGAGTGGATATGTTGCGCCCCTTCCGAAAGATCCGAACATCGTCTATGCGGGCTGCTATGACGGCAGCATCACCGAATTCAACAAAGAGCTGGGAACCGAGCGCGAGATGAATGCCTGGCCGCTGAATCCCATGGGCCATGGCGATGTCGATTTGAAATATCGCTTCCAGTGGACGGCGCCGATCGTGATCTCGCCACACGATCGCAACGTGATCTATCACGGTGCGCAAAAGGTGCTGATGACCCGCGATCGCGGATATCACTGGCAGGAGATCAGCCCCGACCTCACGCGCAACAATCCGCAGACGGAGCAATCTTCCGGCGGTCCGATCACCCAAGACAACACCAGCGCCGAATATTACGCGACGGTTTTCACCATTGCCGAGTCGCCGGTTCAACCAGGCGCGATCTGGGCGGGAAGCGATGACGGCTTAGTGCACGTAACCACTGATGGGGGCAAGAACTGGGCGAACGTCACGCCCAAGGACCTGCCCGACGGCGGCAATGGTCCAATCTTCCACTACGCCCGCATCAGCCTTATCGAAGTTGGTCATTTCAATGCCGGAACAGCCTACGTCGCCGTCGATCGTCATGAGAGCGACGACTGGGCTCCTTACGCCTTCAAGACCACGGACTTCGGCAAAAGCTGGAAACGCGTGAACGGCGATCTGCCCGCAGGCGCGGTCGTGCGCGCAGTTCGCGAAGATCCGAAACGGGAAGGCCTGCTCTACGCGGCAACGGAAATCGGGGTGTACGTCTCGTTTGACGACGGCGCCCACTGGCGCTCGCTGCAGCGCAATCTGCCGATGAGTTCCATGCGCGATCTAGCAGTTACCGATCGTGACTTGGTAGTGGCTACGCACGGACGCGCCTTCTGGGTGATGGATGACGTTACTCCGCTGCGCGAGTATCAGCCGTCGCAGGCCAATGCCGATGTGACTCTCTACAAGCCATCAAGCGCGTACCGCTTCTTCGGAGGTGGATTCGGAGGAGGCGGGCGCGGCACGGCAGTCGGTCAGAATCCGCCGAATGGCGCGATCATCTACTACTCGCTGAAAACCGCCCTGAATCCTCCCAAGCCAACTGAACAGGCGGAAGGCGCTGCCAACGCACAGCAACCTGCAACTGCTACTCAACAGGCCGCAGCCGGGAGAGAGCCCGGCACTCCGCAGACTAACGCTCCGACAGGAGCAAAAACCGAAGCGCAGAAAACCGAGATCACGCGCCAGGTTCCAGCCGAAAGGCCGAAAGAGGAACATGTAACGGTCGAGATCCTCGATGCTTCCGGCAAAGTCATTCGGACCTTCCCGCCCAAACAGCCGACCATCACCGAATCGCAAAATGAAGAAGCCGGCGAGGGATTCATGCGTCAGGCTCCGCCGAATCCCACTGGTAATGCCGGACTGAATCGCTTTGTTTGGAACCTGCGCTACGAAGACTCCACGAAAGTTCCGGGCGCAATCTTGTGGGGCGGGAGCAACAGTGGTCCTGTCGCCGTTCCCGGAAATTATCAGGTCCGGCTGACGGTCCGGGGAAAGTCGTACACGGAGCCGCTCGAGATCAGAGAGGATCCGCGTATCAAAGTGGAACAGGCCGATCTACAGAAGCAATTCGATCTGCTGCTACAGGTACGCGACCAGGTGAGCAAGGACGATGAAGCCATCAACCAGATCAACAGCGTGAAGAAACAGATCGACGATCTCGATAAGCGCCTCCCGCAGGATGATCACGGCAAAGCCGTGCGTGATGCCGCTAAGAACCTCACCGAGAAGATCGTTACTGTCGAAGACGCGCTCATTCAATCTAAGGCCAAGAGCAGCCAGGATGTCCTGAACTATCCCATTCGTCTGAACAATGAATTAGTCGCGCTGTCAGGCTCAATTTCATCAGCGGATGCAGCCCCAACGCAGCAGTCTTATGACGTTTTCAACATGCTCAAGCAGCGCAGCGATCAGCAGGTTGCGAAATGGGACGAGTTGGTAAAATCCGACCTCGCCAATTTCAACCAGCTCGTGCGGCAGCAGGAGGTTCCGGCCATTATTCTCGAAAATCCGAGCACCAATTCGGCACCATCTCCTTCGGGAGGCGAGGAGGATGACACCAAAAATTAATTGAAACCTTTGGGATGATTTCGGAGTATTTATTTGCCAGAGGGAGCGGCTGCGCCATGAAATCCCCCAAATGGTTTCTCGCATTGGTTTTGCTGACCTCCTGCGGAACTCTGCTCCACGCATCGAAGTTCGAGCCGCAGGAGATCAGCAACGGAATTTTCCACCTCAAACCTCAGCATCCGGTCGAGGAGCTGCGCGCGGCAGCGCTGCGAGCCACGCCGCCGGCGGAACCGGGCCAATTCCGGAATCCCGACCTTGTGGAGCTGGTGAAACTCGATCCAACCATCAAGCTCGACATTCGATACGCCACGAAAGATAACTTCCTGAGCACGCCGATGTACTCGCAGGCGCGGGCATTTCTGCAGCGTCCGGCCGCGGAGGCGCTGGCGCGAGCCAACCAGAAGCTGCACACGGAAGGATACGGAGTCGTGATTCACGACGCCTACCGGCCGTGGTATGTGACCAAGATGTTCTGGGACGCGACCCCGGATGACAAGAAGATCTTTGTTGCCGATCCGGCCACCGGCTCGAAGCATAATCGCGGATGCGCGGTGGATCTCAGCATCTACGACCTCAAAACAGGGCGCGAAGTCTCCATGCCCAGTGTCTATGACGAGATGACCCAGCGCGCCTTTGCCGACTATCCGGGCGGCACCGCCCAGGAGCGTCAGCATCGCGCGGTCCTTCGCCGCGCAATGGAGTCGGAAGGCTTCCTTATCTATCCGAATGAATGGTGGCACTTCGATTACAAAGATTGGAAACAATATCCGATCATGAATACGCGGTTCGAAGATCTGGCTGGCAGCGGGACTGCTTCGGTTCAAGCAAACAGAACGCAAAGAAGCGTGCGCTGATTCTGTCTCCAATTTCGAAGCTTGCACCACATCAATCGCACGTAGAGACGCGGCATGCAGCGTCTGGAGTGCTCGCGCCTGCAGACGGGATCGTTTTGCGGCCAAGCCGGCGGCATGCCCCATCTCTACTCGGAAACTCTCACCGCTATACTTAACGTGATTCTAAGTTTCTGCCAAACGGGAGCCTCCTTGACCATTCCTGAACGCATTACGCAGGACATCACGGCCGCGATGAAAGCGCGTGACGAGCATCGCTTGAGCACGCTGCGCATGGTGAAAAGCGCGCTGAAGAATAAAGAAATTGATAAACGCGCGGCTTTGGACGATCAGGAAGCCATGGCCGTGCTGAATACGCTCATCAAGCAGCGCAAGGATTCGATCGAGCAGTTCACCAAAGGCGGACGCAAAGAGTTGGCGGACAAGGAAGCTGCCGAGATTGTCATGATCGAAGGATACCTGCCCAAAGCCGCCGGCCAGGAAGAAATCACCTCTGTCGTACGCGCAACGATTTCCGAAATGGGATCGCCGACGATGAAAGACATGGGCACGGTCATGAAGAACGCGATGTCCAAGTTCGCCGCGCAAGGCACTCGCGTGGATGGCAAAACCGTGAGCGAAACCGTCAAAAAGATGCTCGGCGGCTAGAACGGAACCGGCGGCGGTAGCTGGTGGTTCGGAGATGGCCGAAGGCCGGCTCCGAGTCGCACGAGACCGCCTCCATCCAGAGCCCAGCCGCAACACACGCGAATTTCCCCACCGGCAGCTCTGGTCTTGTCCGCTTCATCACCCGCGAATATAGTGTGCGCGAGGCTGACCACGTGCGCGCATACTTCAAACTGTTCTTCATTCTTTTCCTGATCACCCTTCCACTTCTACACGCCGCAGAGGCGCCGCGTCTGGTTCAGAAAGACGGCCGCTGGGCGCTGATGGTCGATGGTCATCCTTATCTCATTTTGGGAGGGCAGATTCATAACTCCAGCGCCTGGCCTTCCGAGCTGGCGCAGGTGTGGGACTCGCTCGCCAAGCTTCATGCAAACACTGTGGAAGCGCCGGTCTATTGGGAGCAGATGGAGCCCCGGGAAGGCCAGTTCGATTTCGGGAATGTTGACGCGCTCATAAAAGGTGCACGCGAACGCAACCTGCATGTGGTCTTGCTTTGGTTCGGAACCTGGAAGAACGGCAACATGCATTACGTTCCGGAATGGGTCAAGACCGATACAAAGCGGTTTCCGCGCGTCGTCAAAAGCGATGGAGAACCGATCGACGTGCTCTCGGCCAACTCCAGGTCAAATCTGGACGCCGATAAGACTGCGTTCGTTGCGCTCATGCGCCACCTCAAGGCGCTCGATAGCACAGACCATACCGTGCTGCTGGTTCAGGTGGAGAACGAATCTGGAATTATCGGCAGCGTACGTGACTTCTCTCCCGCAGCCAACACCCAATTTGCCGGGCAAGTCCCGCAGGACTTACTGAAGTTCTTTCACAAGCCCCCGGGCACGTGGACGCAGGTGTTTGGGCCTGACGCAGATGAACTTTTCCAGCTCTATCACCAGGCCAAGTACGTGAACGAGATCGCCGCCGCCGGCAAAGCCGAGTTTGCCATTCCGGTGTACATCAACGTGTGGCTGGGTTATCCCCCGGCAGAGCTGCCTGAACGGCGTGTTGCTATTCCGGGAATTCAGTATCCCAGCGGGGGAGCGGTGCAGAAGTACGTGGAACTGTGGCGAGAGTTGACTCCGGCGATCGACATGATCGGTCCGGACATCTACAACAGCGACTCGGGATTTTATCGAGACACGGTGCACGCCTACGCTCGCCCCGATAACGCGCTTTGGATTCCCGAAACAGGACGCGGCGACGACTTCGCCAAGTTTCTTTTCTATGCGCTCGGAGAAGGCGCTATCGGGTTCTCACCATTCGGGATTGACCATCCCGAAGGCGACATTCCAGGAGGAGAAGCTCCAAAAGCGCATGCGCGCAACTTTGCTCTGCTCGGGCAGATGAGCGACGAAATTGCGCGCTGGAACTTCGAGGGAAAACTCAAAACCTCCATCGAGGAGTTAGGTGAGCCGCGCCAGGAGATCGATTTCGGCTCATGGCAGGCTACGGTCTCATATGGTTTTCCTCAGTCAGATGGACGCAAACCGCCGGGCACGAGCGATGCTCACGGCGTTGCACTGATCGCGCAGCTCGGGCCGGATGAGTTTCTGGTCACCGCAGTAGATGCGAGCGTTGCCTTCCATATCCCTGGCGGATTGCCTGGTTTGAGGATGCAAATACTCTCCGCCGAGCAAGGCGCCTACGATCACGGGCAGTGGAAAGCCCTCCGGCTGCTGAATGGCGACGAAACCGATCGAGGGTTGCGCTTCCACGATGCACCGGTCGTCGTGCGCATAAGGCTCGGGCGCTTCTGAGCTACGAACCTGAATCTTTAATTCTGGCCACTGCTCCTGAAATCGGAATGGTGCATCACTTCTGACTCCAGTTTGCGCCGTGGTAACCTCGACTGAATGTCGGCTCCGGAATCCCGCTTTGTCCGCGCATGCCGCCGGCAGCCGGTGGATGTGACGCCCATCTGGCTCATGCGCCAGGCCGGGCGGTACATGCCCGAGTACCGACAGGTCCGAAAGCAACATTCGATTGTCGAGATTTGTAAGACTCCGGAACTTGCCGCGGACGTGACGATCACCGCCGCTGAGCGGCTGGGAGTCGACGCCGCCATCATCTTCGCCGATCTGCTGCTTCCGCTCGAAGTCATGGGAGTGGATTTCGAGTTTGTCGAAGGCGATGGACCGAAGATCGCTCATCCTGTGCGCGATGCCGGCGCCATCGCGCAGCTCAAGACCGATCGCGCTGCCGACCTCGGATACGTAGCCGAATCGATTCAGATCGTCGCGCGCCATTTTGCCGATCAGTTACCGGTGATCGGATTCTGCGGCGCTCCCTTTACGCTCGCCAGCTACATGATCGAAGGCGGAGGCTCGCGCAGTTATGTCCACACAAAAACCCTGATGTACCGCGATCCAGAAGCGTGGAACGAGCTCATGCGAAGGCTGACTCGCGTGCTCTCGCCCTTTGCCGCAGCTCAGGTTCAGGCGGGAGCAGATGCCATCCAGGTTTTCGATAGTTGGGTGGGTTGCTTGTCGCCAGCCGACTACGCGCGCTTTGTTCTTCCGCACACGCGAACTCTTATTGCGGAATTGAAAGCCACTGGAGTCCCGGTGATCTATTTTGGAACCGGCACAGCAACCCTGCTCGATGAAATCAAGCAGACACGCGCCGAGGTGATCGGCATCGACTGGCGCATTCCCTTCAATGAAGCGTTCGAGACACTCGGCAGCAAGTTCGCAGTCCAGGGCAATCTCGATCCTGTGGCGCTCTTTGCTCCAGAAGCCGAACTGCGCCGGCAAGCGCGGGAAGTGCTGAAATCAGCGGCAGGCAGACCCGGACACATTTTCAATCTCGGCCACGGAATTCTTCCTGACACTCCGGTCGAAAATGTCCTCGCTCTCGTAGACGAAGTACACTCCTACAACCTCAGCCGCAAGCGTTCGGGAGATCCCATCGCGGCGTATTGATCATGGCCAAAAGTGGAGTGCTACTGCTTGCGCATGGAACGCCGGACAGTGTGTCCGAAATCCCCGAATACCTGCGCAACGTGACCGGTGGGCGGCCCATTCCTGATTCGGTAGTTGAGGAAGTAAAACATCGATACGCACTGATCGGGCAATCCCCTCTTACCCGAATCACCTTGCGTCAAGGCGAGCTCCTATCCAAGTCTCTCAAAACTCCAGTCTATGTCGGTATGCGTAACTGGAAGCCCTACATCGCGGATGTTGTCACCGAAATGCGTGCTGATGGCATAACATCCGCTATCGCGCTCTGTCTTGCTCCACAGAATTCTCGTACCAGCGTCGGACTTTACCGAAAGGCGCTGCAAGGCATTGCCGAGGATATCGCCATCAACTTCATCGAATCCTGGCATGACCACCCCCTCCTTATTACTGCTTTTACTGAGAAGCTCGAAGCTGCACGAGCGATGTTCGGCAGAGACATTCCCGTGATCTTTACCGCTCACAGTGTCCCAGCGCGAACCATCAGCGATGGTGATCCCTACGAACAGCAGGCGAGGGAGACGGGAGCTCTGGTTGCGCACCGAATGGGGTTGCCAAACAACCAATGGACGTTCGCTTTTCAAAGCCAGGGAATGTCGGGCGGTCCTTGGATTGGGCCGACGGTCGAGGAGACGATTGCGCTCCTTAAAGATGCGGGCCATTCGCGCGTGCTGATCCAGCCCGTGGGTTTCGTCTGCGATCATGTCGAGGTGCTCTACGACATCGATATCGCGTTCCGAGAATTCGGTTCTCGCGTGGGCGTTGACGTAGTAAGGGCCGAATCGTTGAATGACTCGCCTGCTTTCATCACCGCTTTGGCGGATTTGATAATGATCCGGGGAAGAGCGAACAAGAAGGTTACGAGGACAGCGGTCGAGGCCACGAAGCACGTCCTATAGCGCTCATTTTTTCCGGAAATTCTAGTCTAAGCTAATCTGGTCTTTCCCCGATCCAATCGACCATGATTCGTGTCGCCATCGTCGGCGGAGGTATCTCCGGGCTCACCGCTGCGTTTTATCTTGAGCAGGAGCGCCGCAAGGGAGCACCGCTGGAGATCGTGCTCTTCGAGTCTGACTCGCGCTTCGGCGGCATGATTCGCACCGAACGCGTTGAAGGTTGTTTGATTGAAGCTGGACCTGATTCCTTCCTGACTTCCAAGCCATGGGCGAAGGAACTTTGCGACGACCTCCGTCTCTCGGCACAGCTCATTGGATCACGCGACGCGGAACGCAAGACTTATGTGCTCATTCACGGGCGGCGGGAAGAGATTCCTTCGGGACTTCAGATGATGGTTCCGACCAAGCTCGCGCCCGTTCTCCGCTCGCGACTCTTTTCGCCGGGCACGAAGCTGGCGATGTTGAGCGAGTATCTGTTGCCTCCAGAGCCTCTCGGTGTCGACGACGATGAAAGTGTCGCCAGCTTCGTGTCAAGGCACTTCAAT
>DATEMI010000230.1:0-41438 GCA_035275665.1 Terriglobales bacterium
GACGCCGCGTGATGGCCGAGTGGTCGGCAACTCGGACATTGACTGGGCCTGACCGCCGAATCAGAACCCTTTCACTCCCGAAAAGGATCCCGCTCCGGGAATCCTCAGATGTCGTCAATTTTGTAGCGGTCAGAGCCTCCAACATCCACTTAGCGCAACAAGCTCGAATGGCGGGCACCAAACGTTTCTATATAAACGAGATACATTCAACAGCTCTCAACAGATTGAAACAACAGGATTTACCTGTTTTGGGACAAACGGAGTGGCCAATTTAACCCCTTCCCATTCAGTGACATGCGAAGTCCGCTACATACGCATCTGCTCTCGCCTGACGGGCCCTGTGAAAAGTCAGCATGCACTCCAAAGGAATTCCCTACGCGGATCCTCCGCTATACCTTTCCAGAAGGAAATCTCTGAGTTTTCCTCCAAATCGCCTTGGTGCACGACTCTCCCGGCCGGCTCGTGGTTTGACACAGGGCCGCGCAATAGGCGTAGCTTTGATCCATGCATTTCGTTCATGAGTGTCCGGATCGCGGCGAATAGAGATTCGCAAACCCTGCGGAGCGCCAACAGATTCACAAGGCAGGCGGGTACGCTGGTGCGATGCGCCGCCGCCGCGTCGATCCGCATTCATTCGACCTCTCCATACCTTGCCCGCTCTGTGGGTACAAGATTCAGCCCGCGGAAATCGTGCGGACGGGATGGAGTACGATTCGATGCCCCGGCTGCGGGAAAAACTTCGATTCCATGGCGGGCGCGAAGCCGCCTTCGACATCGTGATAGGGCTGCCGCGGTTTCGGCGCTAGCACCGATTCCAGCACCGAAATGTGCGGACCAGCCATTCCTCAGAACAGGAACGGAACAGCTACAGCGAATCCCGTCATTCTTTGTGCTTGCGCGCGCAACGATCTGCGAAGCGAAACGCGCAACTCTTGTACCTGCGTGTCTGCCAGTTCCGTTTCGTATGTAGAGCGCGACTTGCATCCTGGGCTTCATACGCCTAAATCGCTCGTGAGCCATCTCGTGGCGAGTCGAAAATCAGCTCAGGTCCGGTCACATGGCGTCCAAATGTACTTGCAGGCTCTGAAATCCATGACCGCTCACTGCAGGGTTGGCGAGTCGATCCCAGCGGACCCGCCGGACAGCTGTTCTTTGCAGCTTTTGAGATCGGCTCCACGCGCATCACGCCACTCGCCCGCGCGGGGAAGAAATACACGAAAACAGGTCACCACGCGAGGCGAACCGTGGAGGCTTCGAAACGTAAGGCGTCCTTCATACTTCTGCACAATCCCTCGGCTAACCCACAGGCCCAGCCCCGTTCCTGAGGCACCCTTGGTCGTGAAGAACGGCTCGAACAGCCGACGCGCATCCTCGCGACGGATGCCGGCCCCGGTATCTACTACTACGACTGCCAAGCCTCTTCGTCGTGATATCCAATCGGTCGCATTTCGGATGCCCAGACGCAAAACACCTCCCTGCGGCATAGCGCCTATCGCGTTGTCTATGAGATTTAAGAGAACCTGGCGCAATTCACCGGGGAACACACTCACTGCACCTGTCGAAGAATATCTGCGCTCCACGATGATATTTCCGCTCACAAGCGAGCGTTGTTTCAGCTCGATAACCGTGTCCAGCAGTTCCGGAACGGAAACCTCGACCGGTTGCTTCGACTCGCGGAAGAATCCGAGAGTGCGAGTCGCGATGTGCGACGCTCGCTGTACTTCGTTCTCGGCGAGCGAAGCATAGGCCCTCGCCTCTGCGTCGAGCGAAGGATGATTGCGCAGCAGATACACCGTGTTCATGATGGCCTCGAGGGGGTTGTTGACTTCGTGCGCGATCATTGTCGCGACCCGGCCCATCGTCACGAACTTGTCGGCTTGCCGCAAAGCTTCCTCAGCCTGATGGAGTGCGGTGATGTCTCTGTGCGTTGCCAATATTGTCTTGCGATCGGGGCCGATCACCTTTCGCACGGATACGACAAGCATCTGCCCCGTACGCGTCTGCTGCACGACATTTCCCTCCCATATCCGCGAGCTCTCAACAGTGTCCCTCACGATCTCTTCCGATACCGGGTACACGGACTGCAACAGACGATTCAGTTGCTGCCCCACAGCTTCATCGCGGCGCCAGCCGTACATTGCCTCTGCTGCCTTGTTCCAGTACCGGACAGTTCCCTCGAAGTCGTGCACGATGAAGCCGTCAAGGGCGAGTTCGAGCATCTCCGCCTGCTGACGATGGGCTGCTTCGCTGCGTCGCAATTCTTCAGTGCGTTTCGCAACCGCCTGCTCCAGTCCCTCATTCGCTTCTTCGAGCAGACGTGTTTTCCGGTAGAGCTCTATGAAAATGCCGACCTTGGCACGCAGGATTTCCGGCACCACCGGAACCGGAATGTAATCGACGGCGCCGTGGCGGAAGCTCTTGACCATATCGGCGTCGGTCAAATGGACGCCCGTCACGAAGATGATCGGTGTCCTGCGGAAACGTGGGTGCTGCCGGATCAGGTCGGCGAGTTCAAAGCCGTCCATCTCTGGCAACCCCACATCCATCAGGATCGCGGCCATATCGCGATTCAGCAGAGTGCCAAGCGCTTCCTTGGCTGAACGTGCTTCGATCAGGTTCTCGCCTAGTTCGGTGAGGATCGCCCTGTAAGTCGCCAACTTTCCGGGCTGATCGTCAACCAGCAAAATATCGACTCGATCAGCTTTCATCTCATGCTCGAATCACAATCAAACGCTGGCCCGTGGTGAGGGGACGGTAAGGTGCGCGGATCACTATCAGTGGAAGAGAATTGCCCCAGGCAGCACAAAACCGCGGGTTTTGCGTGACGTCGAGATTTTATCAAAGCAAGCTCGGTCGATCCGCAGTGGGAGCATCCAGGAAATGCGCCACACCTGGCGCATTTTGGATCAGCATCTCCGCAACTGCCCGTCCTGCCAGGAAATCCATGCAGAGTACCAGGCTCTGGCTGACGCAGGAATTCCCGCCGCCGTCGCCGGAATGGAAGGCAATCGTGCAGCCCACTCCGTTGCAGGTCCTGAGCTGGATGAGAGCGAAGCCGCTCTGTTTGCCCGTCTCGATCAGAAGAGCCTTCAGATCAACTCGATAGTGCAGAGCCGGACCGCGCCTGAGGACATCGAAACGCCCTTTGCCGCACATAACGGCCTTGGGCGCGAGCACGGCGGAGAAATCGGCAGCGGCCTGTACCGCGCGATGTGGTGGCAGCTTGCTGCGGCCATTCTTCTCGTCTTCTCGATTGGATTCTCCCTCTATCGCACCGGTCTGCGCCGGGGCGCGGAGCAGGCCGCGACCGCGGCAGATAGGACCCATTCGGAGTCCGCCGTGGGTCACAGCGTGGAACGCACCTCCCAGGGCGCCGCGGCCATCGCAACCCTCCGAGAGGACAAGGCCGCACTTGCCGGGTTGCGTGCGCAGCTCATCAGCAAAGCCGCCGAAGTCATCCGGCTCAAGGCGGAAAGGGCGGAGCTTGAGCGGAATCTGGCATCGAGTAAAAGCTTCCAGGAACAACTGCAGCGCAATACTGATGCCCTGAACCAACAACTCGCCACCGACGAATCGGATCGTACAGCGCTTCGGCAACGCGTTGCCGCCGCCGGCCAGCTGCACTCCGAGGATACGGTTCGGGTGTCGGTGCTGCGCGAGCAGATCGATGATCTGAAGGCCACCATCAGCGACAAGGACGAGGCGATCGCACGCGAGCAGGAGCTTCTGGACCATGACCGGGACATTCGGGAGCTGATGGGCTCACGAGATTTGTATGTTGGAGAGGTCTACGACGTTGCCAGGAATGGCCAGGCAGAAAAACCCTTCGGCCGCGTCTTCTACACCAAAGGCAAGTCGCTGATTTTTTACGCCTACGATCTGGATCAGCAGCCGGGCATCCGGGACTCGAGCACGTTTCAGGCCTGGGGCAGCCGTGGCTCCGATCGGTCCGGTGCGGTAAGCCTCGGCATTTTCTACGAAGACAAAACTGCCAGCAAATGCTGGATCCTCAAAGCCGAGGACGCCAAAGCGCTGAATGGTATCGACGCTGTCTTTGTGACGGCCGAGCCGCACGGGGGCAGCAGCCATCCTAGCGGCAAGGCGTTGCTCTACGCTTATCTTCAGGTCGCGCCCAACCACCCGTAATTCCCTGCACCGCAACCCGGACTCTGCATCCAGCCTAGGCGGTGGCCGGCCTACGGACCCGCTGCAAGCCCGGCAGAAGGAATCGGGCCGGCCGGCCCGGAAAATTCGCAACGCCCCCACTCGAGCCCCACAGCGCATATAACCCGGCGTGTCCGCGCCAGCCGGGAGATTGCATGTTTGCTCACGCATGTGAACTCGCGCCGTACAGGAAGTTCAGTTCGATCCACCGTGCTACTTGTACGTTCGGACTGAGCGATGACCGAATTCCACGATGTATTCGCGAATCAAGCGGCCTCGGAGTGCGCCTGGCGTTCCTGCTCCCGCAAATCCGCCAGGACAATGAGAAGCCAGCGGCGAAGTTCCATAGCGTCGGGTTTTGAGGCGAATTGCGGACTGTCTTCGAGCCGTTTCAGCGCGTGCTGCAAAACCTGCCGCAGTGAAGGATTGGAACGCATGACGGATTATCCGAACATACGATGCGGGGAAAGAGGAGCGAGTGGCCAAACAGCGGGCCGGGTTTCTTTTGAGTCTGCGGATGAGGGCTCAAACGACGCCGTCGAATCTCGGAAAAAAGGGCGGTCCCCGAGACCCCTATCCTGGAACAGCCCGATGAGCGTATTTCGTTGTTCCTTCTCAACCATGGGATGCGGCGTCGAGTCCAATCAGTCGGACGCCGCGCCATCATGTTTCACTTCCTGTTCGTCAACTGCTGAACAGTCCGCACAAACACTGCCGTGTCACTTGGATCAATCGAATGGTCCGCTTCCGGGATAAGCGGCTCGTTCAGCCGGATGAGTGCAAGAACTGGGCAGTTGCGCGTTCGACGGCATCCCTTGATGATCGCGACCTTATCCTTATGCGGGATCGAATGCCCCAGAATAATAAGGTCGAAAGCTTCCGGGTCTTTGGCGCACAGTTCTACAGCTTGCACGAAGCCCTCTGCCGAAGTGACGGTGTGACCCATCTGCCGAAGCAGGAACTCGCGGGATCGCAAGAGCGACTCGTCGTAAGAGATGGAGAAAATTCTGGCCATTGCGTTCTTCGCCATTACCGACACATAAGAATATGACCATATCCGCATGTTCGACCCGCGACAAGTATGTAGCAGCTTTCGGCTTGAAAGTTGCCCAAACCTTCGACGCGGCGTCAGGTAATTATTGGAGTCCAGCGGAGCAGGACTTCAGCGCGGCGTCCTCGTACAGACATGCGGCGTGCCGCTCATGCAAGTTGCGGTATGACGTTACGCGGCTTCGCTGCTGGGCGGCGGTTTCTTGTGCTGCTTGGCTTCAGCTTTCGTGGATGGGTGAGGAACTTCTGCCGAACAGATATGACTGTCGTGCCATCTCTCCAGTGAACCATCCAGAGCCGTCACGATCCGTGTCTCACCACAATTTCGGCAGGCAGATTGGATTTTCGTGCGTAGCCCATCCTGCACAAGTGACTCGGTAAACCTTGCACAATATCGCATCGGACCCATGCTCATAATGCCAGAAATTGGATCGACGAGTCGGTGCGATTTTAACCAATGACCGGCTTCAACTCTGCGGAAAACCGGGCACAAATGACCATTGCGTTCGGGCGCATAAGGCGTCAAATCTATAAATATGGGCCATCACGATGAAATCGTGCAGCTATACGAGGAACTCCGGCGACTCCAGTCGAAAGCATCGCGGAACTTCCGCCAGCGCGAAGTCACTCCTCGTGCGCTCAGGCGATCGATGGCTGAACGGCAAGAGTTGAGGGTGCGGACAGCAAAGATATTAGGAGAACTCAGGCGCAAAAATGGCCCACCGCCCGCGCGAACGGCAGGCCCCTGAGAACCTTTGCATCGCATTGTATACGAGGAGGCAAGTTAAGCTGTATCTCGTTGTGTCGCCATCCTCGCATCGTCATCCGGATAGCCAACGTACCACGAGCCAGCGCGGCTTCTTTGCCGAACGGGAACTGGACATCACGCCGGGATACGCAGACGAACTCCTGAAGCAGTGACCAAAATCCACGAATGCCAGTGTCGCCAGGAAAATGGGAGGCCGGTCACCAGACCGGCCCCTGCTTTGGAATTGCAATTGAAAGGAGGCCGGAAACTTGGATGCTCACACGAAAATTCGGTCACGCCGCCTGCGATTCGGCCTCAGCGCCGTAAAGGAAGCTCAGTTCCCACGCGCCATGGTACTTGTTCGTTCGGACTGAGCGATTAGCAACTCCAGGACGTAAGGGCCATCAGGAAGCTCCGGCGGCTCGTCCGCAATCCGACATCGCGTGAACAGTCGGCCCGACGGAGACTCCTCCTGCCAAGTCTCCAGCACGCAATGGGCGACCTTACTCCTGCCACGCAGTACAGCGGAAACCGCACGACCGACCACTCTCCAACTAAGTCCAGCACAACAACCCCTCCCCACCTTCCGATGCACCAGCAACCGTGAAAAGTTGGTCAGTACCGGAAAAATGGAAAAGAGCCCAGGTGTGTATCGGAACGGTTCGCGGCTGCTGCCACAGGCGGGGATAACGCGCCCAAGGTGCTGCCCCTGCCCATTCCGGTCTTATCGGCTGAGTGAATTTATCATGGAGCCATGACGTTCATCCAGACCCTGTACAAGACTGAAAACCCCAAGAAGCCTCTGTCCGAATACTACGAACTGGTGCTCGACTCCGCACCTGCCGAAAAGGGGGAGGGGCTGTTCACGTTCATGGTGCTGCACGGCTGGTGGGACGAAGCTGCGAAGCAGCCGAGGGAGAATCGGAATTTGCTGACGCCCGAGGAAGGTCTGTCCGAGAAGGAGGCTCGTGGCATGTTCGAGCAGCAGCGCAAATATCTGGCGAGTATCGGCTTCGTTCACTGCTTCATGCCGGACTATTACAGAGAAAAGGAGTGCCAATATACGCGGCTGGATAGGTGAGGCCACAACGGGATCACAGGTTAGATCACTGAAAGAATGCACGTCACGACAATCGCGTACATTTCCGCTTTCATCCGCCGGGTCGCCTGCGCTCCGATGACCCGTGGTCTTGCTCCCTCGGGCGCAATATGCAGTCGCTCGATGAGGTCTACGAGCGGGATGGCTTGTGATCTTCACATTTCCGGAACATGGACATGTGATGCGCTGATCCAGGCGCATCTGTACCGGCCGTACAGGACTACAACCACCTACCTGACCGTTAATCTTCGCGCCGGAGACCCATCGCACCATGCACTGCGTTTGGTGAGTCGGGTTGGCGGCGCGGCTTATGGAGTCACCACGTCACGGCCTCAGCAGCCAATCTTCCATAGATAGCGAGCGGCAGGCCAAGCGCGGCCACCTGGAGGACGCGCGGCGAAAATGACATGGACGATGCTGGCGAGCTGTCACATAATCCTCTGCAGTCCCCAGCCGATATTCATGCCCCACTCGCAACCTGCTCCGAGCCCAACGAAGATTCGAAAAGTAGGTCTGCCGTGTGACTCAACGAGTCGCTATCCGCCCCTCAGAAGCCGAGCGAGCGTCGCCTTTCGACCGGCGCCGCTGCAACACACTATCGGTAATCCACTCGCGATACACTCCGCACGATGGCTCTACATGATTTGGTTCGCTTCGTTGCCCGCCTCCGCGCTCAGAAGTCCGAGTACGCCAGCCTGTCTCAAACGGCAAAGCGAAACCGTTGGACGCAGGACGAGGTGTTGGGATTCGTGCGCTGCCAAAGGGAGCCATCCAAGAAGATGCTCCGGGAATTGGCATTGAATTGGGGGCTACTCCGGAAGAGTTGCAGGAGATTTTGGAGCGGTAAAGGGGCGTATTGTCCCGGAGGAGTTCGAGCAGGCCGCTTGGGTGAAACGGCTTTGCCAATACGTCGAAGTGTTTCCCGTCAGCCCGTGCAGCTTCGAGTAGTTCCGTGTTCATTATGCTTCCCCGAGATGAGGATCACCCGTCAGTCAGGGCATAGCGCACGGATCTGGAAAACCGCCTCAATCCCGCTCATACGCTATTAGCTACCTATTCGATTCTTAGCGCCTCGACTAGCTCAATGCATGCAGCGCGGCGTGAAGGCAGAAGGCAGGCTACACCTGCGATCGCTAGTATGGCTACGGGCTACGGCTCGAGTAGGTAACAAGATCGAAAACACTCACATTGAAAAGGTTGGCCGTATGACATCGCGTGCGTCTTGTGCGCACGACAGATGGTCTGCAGCGACCCAGTTTCCTGTGGGTGTTCGGCTACGCTGCCAGTCGACTGTGAACGACTGGTTCCCGGTAATGGAATACACAAACCGATTGGCAGCCTAGGGAAGTTCTGAACCGCGAAAAATCGGTGAGGTCATGATGAGAACCTCTTTTTGCCATCCCGTCTCGCTCGAATAAAGCCCAGCTCCGAAGCTGTTTGCGTCGATTTCACCAACTGCATTTGTTGCGGGTCGTAGCCGATAAGTTATTGTGCTACGTATCCTGATGTTGGTTCCGTATCCCGTTCGGTCAGCTCCAGCCATTTCCCATCGAGAATCACAGCGCCGGAATAAACGGACCTATGAACCTTCCTGTTGCGCAAAGTTCCTTGGCACCTCCAGGTTCCGGTGAATTGAAAGCCGTTTGCCGGAAGGGGGGCGAGTGCCTCGGAATCTTATCCGGATGTGGTATCACACACAATGCAGCGCAAGAACCATGAGAGAGCGATACATGATGCAGGTCATTGAATCTCTCCGGGGTGTTACTTAAGGACTCGTTCAGCGCGTGCGGAGTAAGCCGCTTGTGCGGCCGCGGCATGCTTCCCCTGGCACAACATACCGACAGCTAAAGACACTCAACAGGCAAGCATTGATATGTGGAAACCGACCTGAATAAAGAGCAGCCCATGCATGTTGAGGCCATTGTGCATGTGCAGATTGTCGTGCATCTACCACTTCCCAATGAACCAGCAAAGTGTGACGAATAACAATTTGTTGAGCCACAGTGGCCCAAGATCGAGGTCGCGGATCACGGGCCATCCAAATGCAGCGAACGCTACGGCAAAACCAAAGGCGAGCGCCTCAATGGCGGAGAGCGCAATATAGCCCGGCAAAAGATTCGCCGGCGGCATTGGCACGTCGGGACCCATTGGCCAAATCCGCGGTCCAATGAAAAAGGCCAGAAGACCTATCCCAACGGTTAAGAACAGCAAGCGCGTTACTCTGCCAGTCATCTCAATCTCCTTCAATGGGTATCGATTGATCCCAGGGTCATTCTGCTTATTTCATTGCCAAGTGAACGGCGGCATTGGTCCAAAGGATTCTACGAGGTGCCTAAAAACACATCAGCATAATCCATCAAGGCTTGCGGGAATGGAGGGCTGTAGTTCGACAGGAAGACAGACACGACATTGCGCTCAACATATAACTTCAATCCCGAATCCACCCCCGGCCCGCCGCCCGTATGCGCAAAGATCAGGTTGCTCTCTTGAGAACTGCACTCGCAGCCGAGCCCCTGCCGAATGAGCACTTCGAAGCCCTTGTGGTCGAGAAGTTTTCCCGATTCGAGGGCCTCTGCAAATCGGAACAGGTCTTCGATCGTGGAATATTCGCCGCCGGGACCGACTGCGGGTCCCCTTAGCAGCTTTCCATAGAAGGCCTCCGCACTAACCCACGGCGCACCGGTATTAAGAGGATCGTCGACGTTGTCTCTGTAATAGCGGATCGCGCGACCGCGCGGTTCCTCTGAGCTTGTTCGCCGCATCCCAGCCGGGCGGAAGATATGGTCTGCCAAATAGTGGCGGAACTCTTCTCCAGATACCGATTCAACGATCATGCTGGCTACCAGAAATCCGGTATTACTGTAGGACTGTCCGTGCCCAGGCTCGAACAGGAGAGGATCGTATGCGAATAGTGGGTAGTAGTCCGTCAGTCGGCGGACCGGGGTTCCAGGAGATTGTCTCGAAAAGATGTCTGCTAGTCCTGAGGTGTGAGTGAGAAGCTCGCGGAGTGTGATTTTAGATGCGGCAGCCTTGTTTGGGTAACCTGGCAAGTACCGGATGATCGGTTCGTCATAGCTTAATTTGCCTTCTGAAACGAGTTGCGCTACAGCTACCCCCGTAAAAAGCTTCCCAAGAGATGCGATGAAAAACGGCGTATCCGTGGAGATTGGGATATGACGTGCTCTGTCAGCGTCGCCGTATGCACCACGGAACAGAATCTTTCCATGTCGGGCAATAAGCACAGCGCCCGAGAAAAGCTGCCCGTCTGATGCTTCCTCAAAAGCACGCTTAAGTGTCTCCAGTCGTGTCTCGGTTGGGACGTCGGGTTCTGGCTTTGGCAGGAAAGTCTCTGGTCCGGGAGATAATGCGACCATCTGGTAGCTCTTAATGCGGCATGGCTCACTGTTCCCACACTCCAGATCGATATAGAGCTTCCCTCCCTTCAGTTTTGTTTTTGCGAATGCCGTGATTCCGGTACCGTGCGGGTACGCGGATTCCACAAGCAGTCCTCCGCTTCGCTTTCGGACGTTATCGAGTGTTCGGGTGACCTCATCGGGCTCGCAACAATGGGTGGACCAAGAATCTTGGTCGGTGTGATCTGTATCGAAGTTCTTCTGGACGAAGGATGCAATTTGGCCGGGATCCTGGGAATTGATCGCATCGATAAGTTTCTTTAGGGCCGGCTTGGCCGGTCCCGTTTGCGGGCCAGGCACTTGCAACTTCGTTTGCGCGGTTCCAAGGCCACCTATCGAGATGAATCCACACACGAATAGAGCAGCAAGAAAGCTATTTGTTCTTAACACGGTTTCCCCCTGAACTGTTCCGATCCGATGGTGGGGCTTCTGGCTCGTGTGGCTTTGAAATCGCTCTAGGAATTCCAGCCACGACGAGTTCTGCAATCTTAGAAACACGTTCTTCGATTTCACGACGCGCCTTCAATTGACGGGCATTCAAACTGAATGGCATCAGGGCGTTCGTCGAAAGCACGAGAGCAAGCGCCGTCAATTCCAAATCAACTACCGCAACTTCATTCTTGCGGACCCCTTCTTTCAAGAGGCTGAGCACAAGATCCGACTCGTTTGTGAAATACCGTTCCCGATGAACCATGTAGGATGGCCGGATTGCGGCAAACATTTCATCGAACTTCGCCGGCAGACTTCGCGTGAAGTCAATTGCGAACAAAACCCGGCCAATTAAAATCCGTCGTATTCTCTCCAGAACCGGCGCATCGAGTTCGGCAAGTTGCCGCAAGTGTGTCATAAGACGGGCATGAATCTTATCTGCGCACTCAATACCGATCTCATTCTTATTCTTAAAGTGTAGGTACACAGCAGCCCTTGAGATGCCGGCCTCGCGGGCGATTTCCTCCATGCTGATTTTGCCAAATCCGAATCTCCCGATGAGAGCTTCTGCAGCGTCCAGTATTCGTGCACGTGTCTCAATCATTGAGACCACAGTGTAGACACATAGACGCATAGTGTCAAGCCGTCCAACTTCGGACTCGGATCGGTGTGCCAGTATGCCCCTGGTATGGGTAATGAGCCGCAAGTTGAAGAGGCCCGCAGGTGCCCGGACGAGACGCCTCGCATGCACTTGCGACCAAATCCTGGCCCAGCGAAGACGGCTGCAAGGCCAATCACAACAGTCAGTAAGACACGCGCATCGTAGCCTGACATTCAATTCGATCTGCTTCAATTGGTGTACTTGCTCCCGCTACAAATATGTGATCACGATTCTCAAATGCATCTCGCCACCCGAATAGGCAACGGCCGCGTCATGGAACTTTGGCGGGCCGAAGTGGCCCCTTGCGTTGTTCGACGCCCCCACACCTTCACGTGGAATTCCGAGGAAGTTCGTATCGAGTCTGCCATTGGAGTTTTCGTCATGGAACACCGAAATGGCATAGGTCCCTGGTTGAATGCCGGAAAATTCACAATCCGCATGTCGATTCGCGATGGGGGATTTTGAGTGAGCAATGGCCTCTCCAGCATTCTTTGGGAAGCCTTCCGCGGAGGAGTAGAGGGAACAGATCACTTGCCCCTTGTCGGTGCGGAATCCGTCGATCCCTACGTGGATGACATTATGCGGGTTGCTCGAAGGGATCTGAAGGATTAGGAAACAGCACAGCAGGGTTGAAAGGGATGCCAACATCGTTATGTCTCCTCCAAATGATCAAGCGCTGAGATCTTTCGACTGCGGAACAGGAGTGAAAGCGCGGCTGCCAGCCACCACACCGCCTGAATGCTTCCAAGTGACGTAACGGATCCAGGCAACGCGAGCGTAAGCAAGGATGCGATTCCTACGACAGCGAACGTCCCGCCGAGCCCGAGGGCCAAGTAGCCGATAACTCGGGGGATAATTCTGGAAGTGATCAGGACTATCCCGAGCGGCAGGAAAAGCGCGGGCGCAGACACGATGAAGTAGAGATGCTGGACTGAACTGATCAGGCTGGTCCCGATTTCCATCATTCCCGAGGGAGTCGTGAACAGCGCGCAGATGTAGAACGTGACCTCTATCAGATTGACCGTCATCAGAGTCGTCGCGCCGAACAAGGTCATCCATCCTGAGAGCCGACGATCTGCACCGGACAGATGAACAAGTGCAAATGCAAACAGAACGACAAAGATTGGGCCTACCGCCTGGAGCCACGCACCCCACAAGACCGATTTGGACGACTGTTCAACAAACCTCGCGAGAGCGGGTCCTGAGGATCCCGGCGGTGGCCCTGTGTTAATTGAGAAAGAGATGATCAGCATCAGAACCCCCAGAATCCCGCTGAGGGCGCTAAGGATGCAGAACGGCCGAGTTGTCTTGACGCTGTGAGTCATATTGTTTCCTTTCATCTGCGTCCTGCCAGGAGGAACCGGGGAGGGATCAATTGAATGGCCGGCTCAATTCAGCAAACATTTATCACTCCGACGTGCCGTCACCCGCTTTCCGCCTGTGGAATGCACGTTTGATTTCGGGACTGAATTCCCGGATCACGTATATCGCCGATGTAACGCCTACCGCGACGTTCGCTTGCCGAAAGCCGTATCCAGTTGCTGTGTACTTTCCCGGATACCACTTCGTCATGAGCATTGATCCGCCATAGATTCCGGCCAGACCTGAAACGTCGGGATAGATGTGTCCGTTGTCGCCATAGGTGAAAACCGTTCTGCCCACGGCGTGGAGAGTGCGCGGAAATGCTCCTCGGCACGAACAGTGAAAATACCGCGTGTCCTGATGAAGGGCGGCAGCGAGAGAGGAATGTATGGTCCCACCAATCGTAAACCTGGCGAATTCCGATCCAACGTGTTCCGATAGGCCAGCCATTCCCGAATCCCAACGGGGAACATCCCCCAAGTGGTCCCCTAAGCCCGTAAAAAACGCCTGGAAGAAAGCTCCATACGAGTCGAAATTCTGGTCCTTGTAATCCTGCCAGCGTTCCTGTCGCGTCATGGGAGAGTACGAGAACATCCGGGGCGTGGCCTGCGCTGGAGCGAGTGTGGGCTGGACAGATCCAAAAGACGGCGGAACCTCTACCGGTGACGGCCGCATCGGCTGCGCGACAGATGAGTTCGAGATGGCAGCGGCAGCAGCCTGCCGAGGCGACGCGGCAGCCTCGTCCTGCTGTGCAAGTGCCGGAATCGCGGCCAAAAACACGATCCAGAACATCAGACAGCATCCACCGACTCCGGACCAAGTCCGCTTGCTCGCCGGACAATAAGCAAGTTTGCCGTTCATGTTGTCACATCCGTCTCCTCGGTCTTGCCAGGGTTCTATATAGCGATTCGATATAACGACAAATATATAGCGGCTCGATATAAAATGCAAACCAGAGTTGTGTAAAAGAGCTCTTCGGAGGCGGTTATTGAAGTTTCCCTCTCCGGACGTGAGCGGAAATGAGGACGAATGTACGAACTTTTTTTATTGGGGAAGCTGCTGGAGAGGCCATGGCACGGATACGAATTCCATCAGGTACTTAATTCGGTTGTCGGGCCGGCTCGGCAGGTGAGTTGGGGTACGATTTATCCCCTCTTGCAGAGACTTGAGAAAGCCGGTCTGATTCAACGGCTGTCCGAGCCATCAGACAAGGATGATGGGCGGGGGCGCCAGCGGTACTCAATCACGCAGAAGGGGAAGCAGAAATTCCTGCAGCTAATGAGATCGGAATCCAGAAACGACCCAAACTACCGCGAAACGTTCAGGATTAAGCTCGGCAACTTCAGCCGCGTGGACATCGAAACCCAGCGCGGAATCATCAACCGCTATCTGGACCGGCTCTCCTTAATCTCGGCTCACACCAAAGCTATGTCAGAATTGGTGTCCAAGGTCCCGGAGATGAAGGAGTCGGAGCGACGGAACATTCTGCTCGCTCTGGCACACGATCGCTTCCTTGCGGAATCAGAGATCAAATGGGTTCGCGGAAAGTTGCAGGAGGATTTGTTCACTCGCCAATAGCTGAGGGCGTTTTTCCACGATCGGAGCGTCAGGATTCGACCCGAGCACGATTTGCAGGGTGTCTGCGATTAAATTCAATTCCGGCGGGGATTCACCTCCTATGATAGGTCGGCATGGAACCAGTCTTCCGGACATTAAGGACCAAAATGTCTCTTGACCCTGCCGCAACGTCAGACTCCAAGCTGATATTCAGACGAGGACATCCGTGGAAAAGCCGCTCAAGACGCAGGCATTCGCCGCTCTCACCGGAGTTACGGTGCGGGCTCTGCATCATTACGACCGGATCGGGCTCCTGCGTCCCCAACGCTCGGCTGCTGGGTACCGACTTTACGGCAAGCGCGAGCTGGAACGGCTGGAACAGATCGTCGCACTGCGCTTCATCGGTGTGCCGTTGAAGCAAATGCGCCCGCTGTTGGACGGCAGCGAACTTGCCGAGGCCCTGCCCCGGCAGCGTGCCGTGCTGGAGGAGAAGCGGCGGATTCTGGGCGAAGCGATTCGAGCAATCGAGGCTGCGGAGCGGGCCCTAGCTACAGGGCAGCAGCCAGACACGGCCATCCTGACAAAAATCATCGAGGTGATTGAGATGCAAAACGAAACCAACTGGACCGAGAAATACTATGGCCCGGAGGCACAGGAAACGGTTCGCGAGCGCCAGGCTTCGTGGACACCGGAGCTCCAGGCCAAGTCGGAGCAGGATTGGCACACGCTCTTTCGTGATGTCGAAGCCGCGTTGGATGAGGACCCAGCGAGCGAGACAGCGCAGGCACTGGGCCGCCGATGGAAGGATCTGGTAAGCGGCTTCACTGGCGGCAATGCTGAAGTTGCCAAGGGCCTGAACCGACTCTATGCCGACCGCGGGACCTGGCCGGCATCCGCGCAGCAGCAGATGGCCGCGTTCAGCAATCCGCGCGTATGGGATTTCATGGATCACGTACTCAACTGCAAGCAACTGGGGTAGAGATGGGCGCACGCCACTTCGCTTTCCGCGAAGTGGGCATGCAACTCGTAAAGCTCTACGCTTCTCAGGCATCTCGCCAGAGGCCCTCAACTGCTTCTCGAATCATCGGATGGATTCTTTCGACAAACCTTCAGCGGAGTTCCGACCCGAATGCGACATCAGCAGAACAAATCGCGCAAAAGCGACCATCTCAAAACCCATTGACCGTGGCCGAGCGTGCGGCTGCTCGATCTGGCGCCGCACGCCTACGTCATATTAGTTCATTCCTTCACTCCCTCAATCTGCTCCACAGCAATCGCCTTCGATCCACCACGCTCGTAAATATGTCCGGTGATCTTAACGAGCTTGCCTGCGAAGGGGAGTAGTGTGGGGCGAATGTCGGCATCCGGCATCTTCGTCGAAATTGGATGGTACACCTCGCCCTTCTTGGTCAGAATCACCAGCGGGGAGGCCGCTCGAACACAGGCTTCGAGACACCCATTTGGTAGCGGCTTCACAACTTCTTGAAAGCGGTAGACGCATCCGCTATCGCGTAGGTAGCCAACGATGCTCTTAGCCGGAGCATCCGTGTGAATCGGCGCCTCTCCCAACATCGTTGCAGCTGCGAGCAGCATAACGGCGAAACTTATTGCTCTTTTCATTTCGATCTTCCTCCACATTCCTCGTAGTTACACAATGATTCTCCAGATTCCTCCGAAGGAATCGTTCAGATATCATCGAATGATGGATGTAACCACATCGTTGTCCAAAGCCGCCTCGCTAATTGCTGATCCATCCCGCAGCGCCATTCTATGGAGCCTGTTGGGAGGCGAATCACGTCCGGCGAGCGAACTCGCGATGATTGCGAACATCTCTCCTCAAACAGCGAGTAACCACTTGAGGCTGCTGCTCAACGCCGGATTCGTGAAGGCCGAGGCAGTGGGAAGAAACCGGTTCTACAAGCTGTGCACGCCTTTCATTGGCGTCGCTCTTGAATCGCTGGCTGCCACTATTGGCGGAGAAGCAAATGGCATTGCACAGAAGAGCGCGCCCGAACTAGTATTCGCCCGGACCTGTTATGACCACCTTGCAGGCGAGCTTGGGGTAATGTTCCTGAACCAATTCTGTGAAAGACAACTCATCGTCGAGTACGGCGGCGACTATCAGCTGAGCACGACTGGCGAGAAATACTTGTGCGAGTTGGGCATTGATCGCCACGAAGCCTTTAGGAAAAGGCGCCGATTCGCGTATCCTTGCTTGGACTGGAGTCAACGGGTTCCGCATCTTGGCGGAGCCTTGGGAGCAGCACTTCTTGAGTGGCTGTTTCAATCGAAAGTGATTGCGCGGCGGAATGGAAGCCGCGCAGTCCGTGTGACTGATCCCGGCCGTGAAATGATGAAAGACATCTTCGGCATTGAGTTGAATAGAATGGGCACGGCCGTGCTATAAAGGGTTGCAATTGCCCAGAACTGCATTGCCGCCGGATGGGCTCCTCCGCGATTTTGAGAACCTCTGGAAGCGTTAGGGGCAGGCGTATCAAGTCCCCTGCAGCAGAAACCGGCACTCAGATGGTGCCCAACACAGCCTGGATGGAT
Organism: Terriglobales bacterium; assembly: GCA_035275665.1. Classification (GTDB taxonomy): domain Bacteria; phylum Acidobacteriota; class Terriglobia; order Terriglobales; family Acidobacteriaceae; genus Gp1-AA112. Next base: position 17,037 of record DATEMI010000230.1, read on the forward strand.
CGGCGCTGGACATACACCTCCTTTGGCTATGCGAGTTGCTTACAGTTGAGCACACGTCTCATAAACTCCCAGACGCGCTGATTGCTGAACGCGGCCATTTGTTGCTGCTGCAGCGCATTCCAGTTCGGAACGTCGGCCCACAAGGGGCCCAGGCCCTCCGTGATCTCACCGTTCCCGGCAGAAAATTCCACAATCAATGCCTACCAGCGATTGCCAAGTTCTTGCGCGACCTCGCTGCAATCGCCTCCGAGTGGATCAATTTGGCGGGAAATCGCCAATGCACTCACCGAGCAAAAAATAGCTTCCGCTATGCCGACTCGCAAGGCCCCTTCAAAAGGTCACCCGAACCATCAATTGCTAGTTGATCAGTCGAAGTCGGGTTTGTGGCGGGAGCGACGGGACTCGAACCCGCGGCCTCCTGCGTGACAGTCTTCCCGTTCTAGGTTTTTCAACGACTTACAAGCCCGTGGGGAACGCCTAACACCACCAAAGTCGTGTAAGACCGCGCGTTTTGTGGATCGAATTGTGGATCCGAAAATAGAGGCCTCTTTCTGCCCAAAATGCCCAATGAGGTTAGGCTGCCAGAGTCTCTGGCAGGTGGTTGAAGTGGACCTGATCGGGGGCTTCCGTTCAGGCTGGAGTGAGGGCGTCATCGGAACTCGAGTAACGGCCCAGGGACGAGCGCGCCTCGCCACCGAAGTATAAGCCGTCAGGCAGACTTCCTCGTACCTGGCCGACCGATGGATTTTGGGCCGATAGCTAGAGCATCGTTTGAGCAACGAAAGTCGCCACATCCATGCCGATAACCGTTATCCCACCCCAGACAAACGCAGGATGTAGCCGGCGGGACCTCGCCATATCCACTAGCGCGCAAACCACCACGGTTTCTGCGCACAGGAGCAGCACCCCGATCTCGCTGATACCGTGAAAGCCTTTCGCATATTCTGTAAGGCGCCCGAACGCGGGCCCTAGCAGACTCAACGTCGCCAGCAGCATCAAGCGTTTGTGATAGTCGCCGCGCCGGCGCATCAAGATCGCAGCGCCAACCAGGCCTGCAAACACGACTAAAGCAATGCCGTCAAAAGCAGCCAGCATCCACAACAACCGAGTGTGTAGGTGATGTGATCGGCGCGCCGCGGCGTTAATGAGAGTCGGCACACTAACGACAAGCACGAGCAGTGCGAGTCCCGCGCCGAACATCCCCAGCTTGCGGTGTATATCGATCCGATGTTTTGCAATCAGCAGAGTTTGGGTTAGAAATAGAGCGATCCACGCTTCCATCACGAAACCGTGAGCATGCACGAGAAGAGTCAGATTCGGGTCATGGCGCAGAAGACGTATCGTATAGAGCGGCACAAATCCTGCGAGCACTGTCACTGTGACGGCCAACGCCACAATAGAGAAATACCGATGCTCGGATTGATCCAACGAGAGTGAATTTTCTGTCGACTTCATGTTCTTTAGCTCCTGGGTAGCTCCCGCTCTACATTTGCGTTTATTGCATGCAATTGTGCTAAGCAGGGAGATCTCTCACTGCAGCCCATGAGCTTTGAGCCACTCCTGCTCGGACCTGGCCATCTTTTCTTCATCATCGAGCACCTTCGACTCGTACTTCGACACGAGCGGCATCATTGCATCGGCGTAGCGGGGAATCTTACGAGCGTCCGCGCCATCCAGAATTGACAACGCCAATTCATTTGCCTTGTTTGATTTCTGAAGAAAGATTTGCGCACCCAAAGAGGCATCCGCCAATCGTGGTGCGCCAAAATATCCCGGCCAGCCTTTTCTCTTCGCATTCTCCACTAGCTCTGGAATGCTGTGGGATGTCCATGAAGCGGCTTGCCGGTAGTCGGGCGAAAGCAGGCTCGGCTTCACGAAGTAGAGCAGACTGGTCTCATCGGCGCCGGCGTGGACAGTCACCCCTTCCTCCTTGAGAGCCGCGGGAGAAAGAAACTTCGCTTCCGCTCCGCAGCATTCTGACACAGGCATCAGCCCCAAAAGATTCACCATTGTTCCGCCATACGTATCGTGGAAATAGTCCGATGCCTCATCGAGCGCCCTTTGATGGTTCGGTGCCCCGTGATAGTGAATCAGAAATACCCAGCGAAATCCCTGTTCGCCTAGAGCACTGGCAAGATCCATGAAGATGGCGCGCACCGTCGACGTGCGAACCGGAAAGCTGCCGGGAAATACCTTTAGTTCGCCAATGGTGTTTGCCGGGTCGCTACCCAGCGGAATCTGTGGAAACACAACGACCGTCCAGCCTGGCCTCGCGACGATTGCCCGCGCCAGAGAATCGGTAAATGCATCGGCAATGTAGCCATCGGTAGATGATGGAAGATAGGGGCCATGTTCCTCCAATATTCCGCCGGGCACCAGAATGACGGTCTTCTGACGGTCAAGGCCACCAATTTGCCGCGTGTTCAACTCGCTCATCTGATAGATCTGGCCCATGGCACACTGTGCGGAAATCAATACCGCTGCAACGGCCAGGACTGAATGAAGAACTGACTTCAGATTCATGTTCCCAACGCTCCCTCGATAGCCATTTACATTGACTGGTACGCCGGAACAAAGACTTCTCTCACGAACGATTCGAGTGTTGTTGGCGTCGAGTTTGCTGCTGATCGGGTTTCCTCGGGCGCGATGAGCCCGGCGTTCGCGCCAGCCCACATCTCAAGAATCAGTTCTGCGTTCCTCTTTGACAGGCCCATTCTCAGAAGCTCTGCTTCAAGCATCGGGCCCGGCACCTGCACGTAAGCGGTATCCGGCTTGCCGATTGCTTTGCCTACAACAGCCGCAGCTTCGTTCATCGAGATATCGCGCTGTCCCTGGAGTTCGCGCGTCGTACTGCCGGACAAATCGCGAGCGGCAAGACGAGAGGCAGCATAGGCAGCGATGTCCTGTGTAGCGATCCATGGAATAGGCACGTCGCCCGGCATGCCGCCTGACAGTGCGCCGGTTGCACGCAAGGGGACCATATTCCTGAAGAGATTCTCCATAAAATATGCCGCGCGAATGTGCAGGACATTGAGTCCCTCGATGCGATTCAGCTTTTGTTCGTGATTGTGCAGGCCGGCCATTGGCCCGGTACCGTGGGCGTGTTGGGCGCCGATGCTGCTCAAATTGACCACGAATGGAACATGCGCGGTGGTGATGGCAGCGGCGTACCCATTGGAGATATGTTCCTGATGCGCACGCAGGTCCGGTTGCGACATGTCCTCGGGAAGGACGAGGTACACTGCGGCCGCGCCACTAAAGGCTGTGGCCACCCAGGGAACATCGTCGAGCTTACCGACGAACGGTTCTGCGCCCTGCTCAACCAGCGGCGCGAGCTTTTTGGCATCGCGTCCAATCGCGCGTACCTTTTCTCTCTTGGCCAGCAGGATCTCCGCTACTCGCCGGCCGGTTCTTCCCGTTGCTCCTGTCACGACAATCATTTTTGGGCTCCTGAAAGTACATGAGATTTAACAAAGCACTTTGTGGAGCGACTCATACGATCATGCATGACTCAGTACGCTCCTCGCTGGCTATGGCCGTTCTGGAATCGCAGGAAACGTGCTGCATTGTTATAGAGAATGTCCCTCTTCTGCTCACGTGTGAGGGATGGAGCGTTCTCAATTGAATCAATGCCCGCTGAGAGCGCATCCGGCCAGACCATTTCGTCGGAGCCGAACATGATTCGCTTTTCAAATCCAGCGTCAACGAGACGTTGAAGAAAATCGTAGAACTGTTTCCGGGGAAACGCGTAGCAGATGACACCCACATCCACATAGAGTTGTGGATGGGCATACAGCGCTGCAATCGTGTCATCTGCGAATGGCCAGCCCGCGTGCATCGCCCAGATTCGCAACCTTGGGTGCCGGACCAAGACGTCCTCCAGAAGAAGCAGGCTGGAATAGTGCATCCGGTAATTTGGCGAAGAATGGTATGGGGCTCCCGGCGGACCGGGTCCCATGTGAATACCTATGGGAACATCCAGTTCTTCTGCAAGAGCATAATAGGGCTCCATACGTGGATCGTTCGCAGCTATTCCAAGGTATTGCGTCTGTACTTCTGCGAACACATCGATCCGTTGCTCCGCTACCAATTTACGCAACTCGTCAATGCTAGGCTTGCCCGACTTCGGGTTGAAAGGAATTGCTCGAAGGATGCGATCGCCACCTGCCCTTTTCCATTTATCGAGAAGGTCAAGAGATTCGCCCAACGAACTCGCGACGGCAGTGACATTGCGCGCCCTCATGATCGCGAGGGTTCTGTTCATCAACTCTTCATCGGTGAGGGGCGAACGCAGGGGCGAGGCGCAAGGTGGAGTTTTCGTGAATGTTGTTCCGTATTCTTCACCGGGCGTCTTCGGGTCGCGAGTCGGCCACAAGGGATTGGGGGCGCAGATGAATCGCGGCGGTGGCCCCAACTCATTGGCGTGGAGCGCATGCAGATGCATGTCAATGATCGGCTCATTGCCTGATTGGGAGACTTGAGCTGAGCAGCAATATGCTGCAAGAGCTGCCATGAGCGAAAGGACATACCTCCGTATCATGAATCCTCCTGAGGCAAGGATCTGTTACCTCGACGCCCCCTGCCCCTCAGCAACCTTCGTTCCGTGAATGGTGACCGCTCTCTTCAGCGTGCCTCCTACTTCTCCCACCTCGCCGGTTTGCGTAAAGGAATTCGATGTAATGTCGAACCATACTTCGTGCCACAGCATTTTCTTCCCTTGCTGTGGAAACTGTAGGTCGATGGTGAGCCGTTCACCGTCCCATTTCAGAGTGCTGTTTGAGTAGAAGTCGACATTGCAGGCCGCCGGTCCCGAGTTGTTGCAGAGCATACCGCGAAGGCTGTTTGTGCTCTTGTCCCACCAGTGGATCGCGAATACAAAGAACTCGCCAAAAGGAGCACGGACCTGTTCTTCTTCCATCAGAACGAACCCGCCGGGGCTGCTTCGCCAGACTTCCTCACCCGAACCGACGCCTTTGGCATTCGGAGACATGCCTCCCGGCTCGAATTCGTAGGTCGTAGACCAGTGACCGACGAGCGCTTTCTCAAGGCTCACGATCTCTCCGGGTGGTTGCTGGACGGTTTGTGATTGGCCGCGCGCTCCTGCAGCGCAGGCAACGGCGAACATCAAGGGCGATACCATTCCGAAGCATTTGCTCAAGCTTCGATTCATTACAGACTGCGCAAATGGTGTTCGTTTATTACGGGAAAAACCTCTGATCAGCACATGGATCTCCAATCCGGCAGTCACTTTTCGAGCCCGACAACGCCATCAATCCCGCTTTAGCAATTTCGCAGGGTCGTAACCCACGCCTTTTCGGAAGACATACTCGATCTTTTCAATGTCTGAAATGTTGTGAGCCGGGTCTCCATTAACGACAATCAAATCTGCTTGCTTTCCAGAACTGACCGTTCCGACCCGGTCAGCAATACCAAGAAACTCGGCCCCATTCTTGGTTGCAATCTGAATCGCCTCGATCGGCGTAAACCCAGCGTCCACCAAGAGCTCCAGTTCCCTCTGATCGCCGAAGCCTGCTAACGTACTCCCATCTCCGGTCGGATCACTTCCCGCCAGCAGCATCCCGCCCATCTTCACAAAATCGTGTTCGAACTCCATTTCTTTACTCAAGAGCCAGTCCACCTTCGAGTGAGGCACCATCTTCACTCGCTGCCGTGACGCACGCCAAGCTTTCCAAGTCATTGCATGGGCTGCTCTCTGCAAGTCTTCTGTCGGACGGGCCGCCGAGAACTCGCTTGCGAAAACGGCCAGCGTCGACGTGACGGCTACATGGTGCGAAACCAGATAGCGAATCATGTCCTGAACCTCGGCGGATTCGACGTTTAGCTGAGTGTTGTACTCCGAGAGATAAAAACGAACATCAGGGCAGACACCCGGACGTTTCTTTGAATAAAACTCGGTATCCGTTAATAACCCGTTTTCAAGATTGTCCAGACCGAGATCGACTGCCTCCCGGAGGCCGATGCTGCAGAGGTGTGCCGTGATTTTCAGGCCGCGCGCATGCGCCTCGAGGGCGGCTTCCTGCAATTCCTCTGGAGTGATATTCATGTACGCTTTGAGAGACGTCATTCCACGGTCTGCCCAATAGTCAACTGCCAAGTGTGCTTCCTGAGGGTTAGCCAGACCGTGCATATCCGGAAGAGCCGGGGGCATTCCTTCAAGATAGGGTGCGGTCAGGAACATCTCTGGTCCAACCGCGGCCCCTTGATCGATCTTCTGTTTGACAACCAGATCGCGCTCCGGTGCAATGCTGCCCGCGGTACGCATTGTCGTTACCCCAGCGGCCAGGTACATCAGGGGAAATACCGTACTCTGCTCAATGAGTGCGTGGTCACGGCTTGGGCTCGGAGCCGTCGTAAAGAGGTGCTCATGCATGGCGACCAGACCCGGGAGAACGGTTCGTCCACTGAGATCGAGAACCTTGGCGTCTTGTTTCTTTGGAACCTCCGAATGGGCGCCAGCGTAGCTGATTTTTCCGTTCTCAATCACCACACTCTGGTCGTCGCGAGGTGCGGCTCCGGTTCCATCGATGATGCTGACGTGATCGAGTACCAGAGTGGCGGATTGCTCTTTCACATAGAAAGATGGAGAGCGTTCGGCGATAGCCTTCAGACGGTGCTTGCCAACCACATCCATGATCAGAAGCGCAGCCGCTATCACAGCCGTCGCGCAAATCGCGAAAGCGGCAATTCCCGCGAACCAAAGTAGGACTCGTCTCACCGTTTCCTTCATATCTGCCATTTGCCTTCATCATGAGTAAGGCGGCAGGGCGTTGTCAGTTGTTGCCATCCCATTACAGAGTGCTTGGTATTCGGAGATATGCCTCCTGGCTCAAATTCATAGGTCGTCGACCATCGGGACACCCAAAAGTAGAAACCATAGCGACGAACTCACTTATCGAGGATCTCGGGTGCGCCCGGCTTGATATTGCCGCAACTCGAACTGAGAACATGTCCGGAAGATTTCGTGGTCGACTCATTTGCATGGCCCTGCACGACCATCTTCAAGGTCTGTGTGCCCCGTACATGTTCCTCATCCACAACCTCGATCGTGCCATGCGAGGTCATTTGGACAGTCCGAACGTTGCACGACATATCTACTGTCATGCCGCGACTACTGAAGTTTTGGCTAGTCAACTTGCAGCCGGGATGCGAGTTTACCTTGGTCATCATCTCGACGAGCGTCTTTTGGGTGAGGCAGTCGTGGGACCGATGAGCTGCGGTGCCATCGTCGTTGTAGATCACTATTTCCCAGAGGCCCTCCTTGATGGGCAGCGTCTGGCCGTAGCTGGGAGCGGCGGCACAAAGCAACAGGATGCCGATCAGAATGCGCATGGCGATAAAGCTCCTTTGTGAATGGCTACTTTCTCGGCAAGATGGTTCGCCTCGGTCCCGATCTTCAAATGACCAGAGTCCGGGAAACAGGAGGCCGGCCTCGCTCACTGCGGAGTGCATACCGTACCGATGTAGTCGCCGCTCGTCGTGCCGGCTACTGGATCGAACTCCCCGCGCAGTCGGATCTGTCCAGTCGCGTTTGCCATCGCACCAGTGCCGCCGGTGAACGTGATCAACGAAGCAAACCCACCTTTGCCGGGAGGCAGATCGATCGTTCCGGTGTCAGTTCCAAAGAGTTGATCGCCGCTCTTGAGAGCGATGATGCTGTGACCGGTGAAGAAAGAGATCGTTGGCACTTCGGGCTCGCCGTTTGGAATGATCTTGTCCATAGTGAAGCGATAGTCGCCCTGAATGCCTCCCCATACGTGCCCTGCCGTGCAGAGCACTCCGGGACAGGTGTTGGCTGGTTGAACTTGAGCCTCGAAGCTGCCTATGAGCGGTTTGCATTGTTGCGCAGCAACTGGAACTACCATCGCTGCTGTCAGAAAGACCCGCAAACCCAGCGAGACGTATTTTCTGGATTGCTTCATAATCTCTTTCTCCTTTGTGGGCGTGTACGCGATCCGAAGCTGACGCGCTTCTTCAGATGGTGTGCGTGATTGACGTTAGCGTTTCTTCCTTATTTAGCCGGGAAGTAACTCAAGTCAGGTCGAAACTCGACCACCTCGGAAGTGAAGAAGCCGCCCATGGCGTTTTCAATTTCCGCTAGTACAGATCGTCCTTCGTTCGGACCGAAGGCGTTCAGCAGAATATCGGGAGGCGATTTCACGACCGCGTCATCGAAGCTCGCCCACGTGTCGTGGGCAGTGACCACAATCCAGGTTCCGAACTCGCCGCCTTGCGCCAGCTCGAACACACTGAAATCCACTGGGGTTTTCGTCTTTTCGACCGCTTCACGATACCGCGTCAACCCGGCGATAAAGGCGCTGGTTTTGTTGAGTGGGACGTGGAATGTATTGATTTCGTAGAATTTTTCTGGCCGGTCGGTTTTTGCGGCAAGGTCGTGGCCCAACTCGGGAACTTCCTCATACATCCTCGTAACCGACTTGGCCTGGGAGTCTCCGATCGCCTTTTTAAGCTCCGCCATCCGTTGCTCTTTCGGGACCAGGTCTTTATCCAGATCGGCCCAATTGAGCCCGCGTCGAGCGACAAGATAGGTTTTCGCGTTTTCGCCCGTGCGTGTTTCAAAGACAGCTAGCTCATTGGGGTCCTTGATGCTGGCGTGCCACGCGGCAAGCTCTTTGCGCCCCGCCTCGTACTGTTCCCGCGCGCCGGCTTTGACGGTGTCTTCTTGAATCAACGTAAGCTTCCCCGGCTTCTGCTGTTGCTGTGCTGGGGTGGGGAGTGCAGCGGCCAAGCCGAGCACACAAACGAGGGGAACTGAAACAATGCCTAAAGTCCTCATGAGGACCTCCCTTTCAGATTGCGAAAACCCACGACACTTTTCGGTCTATCAACGCACCGCATCCGATCTGGGTGCGTTCTGCGAGAAGCGCCCCGTCGAAAGACGGTGTAGAAGCAAAACATCAGCACACCAGCCACATTGCCATTCGTGCCCAGGTGGAAGTGTTGCCGATCCAAATAAGCAACGGATGAGAGCAGAGAATCAGGAGCCCGCCCCAGAGAAATGCTGGGTTCAGTCTGCGGTTTCGGATGCTGTCGATTGCCACGCACGTCACCACGCACGCGTCGCCCACCGCGATCGTTGTCCACAAGCTTCCCGCTTCGATGAAATGCAGGGGAAGGCGAGCGATAGCAGCCCCCCACAAACTGAGAGACGCAAGCACCATCAACCGTTTGTGCAAGCCACTGCGCGCCCGAAGCCATACGGCTGCGCCGAACAAAATCGCGAAGGTCAGCACAAGCCCGAGACTCAGCAATAGGAATCCGGGCCACTTCACAGTTTCTGGAAACGCCGTAAAGCCTCGACGAGCCGCCCTGATCACCACCGTTCCGGTGATGGCAACCATCAGAACGGCCAGCCCAATCCCGAAGACTCCCAATTGACGATGCAGGCGCGTACGCTGAGCCATGATGAGCCAGACCTGCACAACAAACAGGACAAACCACAGGGTCATTACAAGGCCGTGCAGATGTAGAAACCCGGCTAAGGCCGGAAATCCGAATACGCTCCTCAAGTAGTACGATCTCGCGAAACCGGCGAAGACAAGCAATGCCGACACGACAGCAATCGAGAGATAGAACCGACCGCTTCGGACACGGGGATTTGCCTCAACCGTGTGATCAGTTCCGAAAGTGCTCAGGGTCCGCATGGGGTGGCAGTTGATCGCGAGCATGAATGTCGGCGAAGCAGTGAGTCGAGTCAATGAAACTTCGCTTTAAGCCTGCTTTAATCGCGAACTCATTTGCCCACAAGCGGTTACGAGCGCCTCTTAACTGAATCGTTGCCTGAGTGGAGTGCTAACATTTCCTCCATAGCTGCTGGTCGCGGCGAAAAACGATGCCAATCCCTGGCCCAACGGCACCTAAATACCGCTTTGGTCCTTTCGAACTCGACCCAAGCGAGGGCTACCTCTTTCGGAATGGCAACCGTGTGAAGCTGCAAAAATTGCCCTACCGGCTACTGGTCATGCTCGTAGAACGGAGTGGAGAGGTCGTCACCCGGGAAGAGGTGCGTCAGCATCTGTGGCCTGAAAACACCTTTGTTGAGTTCGACAACAGCCTGGGCGTTGCCATTCGGAAGGTGAGAGAGTCCCTCGGAGATGATGCTGAGGTTCCTCACTATATCGAGACGATCCAGGGCCGCGGATACCGTTTCATCGCGCCAATTCGGACGGATGGTCCAGCGGCGCTGGCACCTGTGATCGAGACTCTAGCACCGGTTCCCGCTCAAAGAGCTGAACATGTGAACCGAAGCAAGGTGATTTGGGTTGCGACAGTGATAGCCGGAGTACTTGTTATTGCGGGCTGGTTTTGGTGGAATCGGACGCACAGTCGCATTCCGGAACGCGCTTCAGTGGTAGTCGGAGATTTCGTCAACAGCACTGGTGACGCTCTGTTTGATGGGTCGCTCCGCCGCGCGGTGGTCATTCAGCTTGCGCAATCCCCTTATCTCAACATCATGCCTGATGGAAAGTTGGGAGAGGTTCTCCAGGACCTCGGACGCTCGCCAGACGATAAGTTGACTCCTCCTCTGGCACTTGAGGTCTGCCAACATGGAAAGGCGTCCGCGTTGATCACCGGATCCATCCAGCCGACGGGAGGCGCCTATCTCCTGGCATTGGAAGCGACGCGCTGCAGCAACGAGAGTTCTTTAGCTCACGAAACCATAACGGTTGCCAACCAAGAGTCGGTCTTGCCCCGCTTAGGGTCTATGATCGACGACCTCCGTCGCAGTCTCGGTGAATCCCGCGCGTCTCTTCAAAAGTTCGACGTGCCACTCGAACAAGCGACCACCAGTTCCTTGGAAGCACTGAAGGCCTATCAGTTGGGATTAGAACTGCGCGCCCATTCCAAGAATTTTGAAGCCAGGCCGGCTTTCAAGACTGCCATTGCTTTGGATGCCAATTTTGCGATTGCCTACGCGCAGCTGGGATCCTCGTACTCCAATGAAGGAGAGGTGCAGGAGGGCAAAAAATGCTTCGAAAAAGCGTTTGAACTTCGTTCCCGTGCCACGGAACCAGAACGCCTTTATATCGTGGGACGCTATTTCGATATTGTTACGAGCGAACTGGAAAAGGGATCCGAGACCTATAAGCTGTGGACCGAAATGTATCCCGATGAATGGCTCGCTTATAACGCGCTCGCGAACGATGCCAATTTGTTGGGGCGCTATGACACAGTCGTTGATGCTTCTAAACAGGTCGTTCGTCTTTATCCTAATCACAACTTTGGATACATCAACCTGCTCTTTGGGCTTATTGCTCTGAATCGCCTCGATGAAGCAAAGTCGCTCTGCGAGGAACTCATCGGACGAGGGCATGATGACACTTTCATTCATCTGAATCTCTTCGCCATTGCATCGCTCAGACACGACGAGCAGGCTCTGAGCCGCGAATACGAGTGGGCCCAAAAGCATCCCGACAACATTCCGATGCGCTACGCCCAAGCCAAAGCAGATGCTGCAATGGGTGAGATCAAGCAAAGCACTGAGCTCTTCGAGGAAGCAGCAAAACGAAGTGCCGCCAGAGGGGATTCGGAAGAGGCTGCTGATATGTTGGCGACTTCCGCCGAGATCAATTCCGAGATGGGGCGAACAGCCTTGGCACAGAAAGAGTCTGGGGAGGCAGTAACACTTGGGAAGAGTCAAATCGTGCTAGGTCTTGCAGCTCTGATAGCGAGCCGAGCGGGAGCTGAGAAAAGATTCCGCGAGCTTCTCGACGAACTGGATCATGATTATCCACTCTCAACGTTCAACATGGGCCTTTACTCCCCGATGGCCCGGACGACGCTGGCGGTCGCGCACGGCAGGTCTGCAGCTGAAATTTCCAATCTGATGGAGCCAGCGCTTCCCTATGAGCTCGGACAGATTGCAGATTTGCTACCCATCTATGTGCGTGGGGAGTCCTACCTGAAGATTGGTTCAGGTAAAGAAGCTGAGAGAGAGTTTCAAAAGGTTGTTGATCACCATGGAGTGGATGCGATGACTACACTCTACCCTCTTTCTCAGTTGGGTCTTGCGAGATGCTACGCGTTGCAGGGCAGAAAAGCCGACAGCCGTCGAGCCTACGAGGCCTTCTTCTCGGTTTGGAAGGACGCCGACCGGGACCTGCCCATTCTGGTGAAGGCGCGGAACGAATATCAGGAGCTGAAGTAGGCAGCGTACTATCGCGGATTGGCCTGCGCAAGGCTGTTTATAGGCGCATCAATTGGACAAGTGTGGAATGAGATGCGGAGTGCTTAACTGCAAACCTTTCCGGTCGGCTGGTGCAGCAGGGCCGTTTCTAAAGTTTTTTGGCAGACGCAACACGCCGGCGATAAACTGATCCGCCAGATGATTGCGGCAGGCCGATGGCCGCTGTGGCGCAAAAAAACGAGACAAGATGATGGAGGTACCCGAATGGGCGGGTTTGTGTGCAACACGTGGCGATTAGCCGTGCTCGGGGTCCTTCTCTCTTTTGCCGCCCTGCCCTGTTGCACCGGTGGTCAGGCACCGAAGCAATCGATGGGACACGTTCCAGTTGTCGAGGATCTAGTTCAGTTACTCCAGACGCGACCAGACTTGCGAGAGGCACTAGAGAGCGCAATCCGAACCGCTGACCTCAAGGGGTTCGAGAATATGGGAAGGCTTCTCGATCAACTAGACGATATGGTCGCGACGGTCCCGAACGCGGAGCAGCACCGTCCGCCTCGGGAATTTGACCTCTTATACATCATCAATCAGGCGCCGAATGATCAGCTGAATCGTGACGAGAGCTTTATCGCCTGGATGAAGAAAAATACGGAAGCGCGGGGCCACTTTATGGACACGCCCGAATCGGCTGCGAGAGTCTCCTCTTACCGGGCTCTTCCGAATTGGCACCTTGACGACTACACCTCCGGCCCGAGCGGCTGGATGACCTTCAACCAGTTCTTCGCTCGTGAAGTGAAACCCGGTAAGCGGCCCATCGCCGAACCTTCCAATGACAAGGTGATCGTATCGCCAGCCGATTCGGTTTTCGAGGGCACGTGGGACATCGATGCGAACTCGAAGGTCACAGTCAAGGGCGTCACTTGGCCGATAGCGAAGCTCCTGGTCGGCAGCCCATACCAGGACGCGTTCAAGAACGGTATCTACACGCACACTTTCCTGAATGCCAACGATTATCATCGTTACCATGTACCGGTCGCCGGTGAGGTCAAGGAGGTCCGCAAAATCCAGGGCCGGGTTTATATGGACGTGATCAGGAGGCCGGACGGCAGCCTCCAGGCTATCGACGGAGATACATACCAGTACAACCAGGAACGCGGTCTCATCGTCATCGATTCACCCCAAGTGGGTTTAGTCGCCGTCCTGCCGATCGGCATGGGTCCAATTTCCTCTGTCAACCTGACGCCCGAGGTTGGCTCCAGGCTGCAGAAGGGCGATGAATTCGGCTACTTCATGTTCGGCGGCTCTGACGTCGTGATGCTGTTCCAGAATAAGAACGTCGTGATCGATGCCGAGGTGGGGAAGAAATATCTGCAAGGGCAGCGCATCGGAGAGGTCCGCTAACCTTCAATCTTTCGGGCCGCGGTCTCTCGCGTTCGGGTCAAGGGTGATCACGAATCCGACCAGATATACCCTCGACGAACGCCAAATCGTCTACGCACTTTTTGAAGCCAGATTGCCTCCTCCAAGCATAGTTTGTGCATGTCAGCGGGCGTGAAGGCCGCTGACATGCACAAACGGAACAAGAAGCCGCCCTGCCGCAAGATTGTCCTGAAGCTCCCAGATCTCGATCACGCGAAATGTGCGGTACTCAACAGCCTGAGCTCTCCCCATTCAAGGAGAAACTACAAGTTCGCAATGGAGCAGTTCATCACCTGGTATTGTTCCGAACCTCGCCTTGCATTGAACCGGGCCGTCGTCCTGCGATTTCGTCTATATCTGGAATCTCTGGGCTCGGCAGCCGGAACTGTCAATCATCGCCTTGCGGCGGTCAGGCGACTGCCGTATGAAGCTGCAGATTCCGATTTGCTCAGTCCGAAACTCGCCGCGGGAATTCGCAGGGTCAAAGGAGTGAAGCATCTTGGAGCCGGCACGAGGAATTGGCTGAACAAGACCAAGCTGGGACTCTTCCTGGAGCAGGCCGACGGATACGGCCTTCGCAGTGCCCGCGACCTCGCAATGCTTTCCGTGTTCTGGGCTGCGGATTGCGCTGAGCCGAATTCTCTACGCTCACGGTTGAGGATCTACAGATCAGGCAAGGACATTGGGCCATTGTGGACCTAGTTGGCAAAGGCGGTCACGTCCGTAGTGTTCCGATGCCCGCTTGGGTCAAGAATGCAGTCGATCGATGGAGGGAGTTAGCGAAGGTGACAAGCTCCAATGAGTGCTTTCCCCCTGAAATCGACAGTTGAGAGTTGCAGATCGATCACGAACCAAAAATCGGTTGGCGGAACATAACTTCCTGTTACTTGGTCAACCATCAACAACTGTCATTGACCTCATTTGTGGGTCTTGGACGCCACCCATGCGGGTGCCCCCTCCTCGGTAGCGTTGTCGGTCAGGAGGTGGAATTCCGACCCGTCAATTCGCATAACGCCGATCTCTCCATACGGTTGAAACGTGCCCACCAGAAGCGGCGGCACAGCTTCATCCTTGAACCCCTGAGCTGACGTAGCGAACGCGATCCATTCCCCATCGGGCGAAACCGATGGGTGCGCGTCATTTCCGGGAAGATGCGTCAGGCGCTGGAGTCCGGTCCCGTCTGGCCGGATGCGATAGATCTCGTAACCTCCATCGCGCTTGCTCGTGAAGACGATCCAATCGCCTCGGGGAGACCACGAGGGAAATGTGTCGTAATCCGATCCGGTCTCCAGCTTTCGGTTGGTCCCGGTTGCGAGATCTAAGATGTGCAGTTCACGATTGCTTCCGCGCGCAACGCGATACACGATTTGCTGGCCGTCCGGAGACCAACTCGGCATACCGTCGTTGGCGTCGTCATGTGTGATCTGCGACGCGTGACCATTATTCGGATCGACGCTCATCAATTGGGCTGAGCGGATCTGCGCACGTTGGAAAAAGCCGCCTACTCCGACCAGAATTGCATCACCCCGCGGCGACCACGCCGGCCCGGCCGCGTCCTGGGTCAGGGGTCCCTCCCAGATTATCTTGCGATCGGTGCCGTCTAGGTTCGCGGTCACAAGCCTCCCGTTGCGAATATCTCCCTGGAAGTTTGTCAGTATGTACACCATGCGGTCGCCTGAGGGGGAGAAGGAGGATGCATCTGGGACGCGAAGTAGAGAAAATCGATGGTCAGGGCTTGGCCATTTCTGAAATGGTCGGTCCGCATCGCCTCGCGCATCTGTCTCCGCGTGAAAGACCAAAGTGTGCCCGTCCGGCGACCAGGTGGGAACTTGAAACCTGCCGCGAACCTCGCGCCCGTTCGCGAGATGGAGCCCGTGTTGTGTCTGATAAGCGATGTTGCGGCCGACCCAATGCGAACACACTTTCACCCCATCGCCAGTTGTGAGCGTTTCGCGCTTGCCGGAAGTAATCTCATACGGACACAATTTGAGTTGTTCCCGTCCCGAGAATCAGGCCCCCGCTGCAGACCTGCTCGACACGACCGCTATAAAACGCGATGTGGCTCCCGTCCTGCGACCAACTCGGTGTTCCGGCCGTCTCGCTCTTTCCGTCTGTAATCCGATGCAGGCCAATGCCGTCTGAACGCACGATGTAGATATCACGGTATTGTGGGGTCACGAAGAATCCAGCCCCAGGTTGGGTCGTCGTCGGGCAGGCACGTGGCCGATCACGATCCGATGAGAACGCAATCCATTTCCCGTCCGGAGACCATGCGGGGCGGAAATCTCCCGCGGGGTGATGCGTCAAATTGCGCATCTTGTGCGTGATCAGGTCGAGAATCCAAATGTCTGCCTGACCGCTGCGGCTTGAGACAAAGGCCAGGAATCTGCCATTGGGCGACAGTGCGGCTTGATCTTCAAATCCTGGATCATCGGTCAGTCTTTGCAGGCCAGAACCATCGGGATGGACGCGCCAAATATCGGCAGAGCCGGCGCGGTGCGAAGTAAACACGATCCATCGTCCATCGGCCGAGAATGACGCGTTGTAATCGAGTGCGGGATCAGGTACCAGAGGGCGCACATGACCTCCGTCCGCATCGGCGAGAAAGATGTCGCTGTTATTTGGCGCGAAGCTCTTGAAGGCGATGGTGTATTGCGGTTCGCTCAGTTCAGAGCCGCGGACTTCAGAAGGTTCGGATCGAGCGTTACTCACCATCGCAGCCGTGGTTTGAGGCCTCTGCTGGGCAGGAGAGCTCGTACCTTGCGAAACCGTAATCACGCAGGCATAAGCCAGCGATAACGAGACGATGGGGAATAGTCGCCCTTTCATCATCAACCACCGGGGAGCGGTTCAACTCAATCGACGATAAATCTCTAGTGCCGTATCGACAGTGCAAATCGCCAATGCGCTCGTCCAGGATGATCGTTGGGAAGTTCTGGCGGGAGCGACGGGACTTGAACCCGCGGCCTCCTGCGTGACAGGGCAGAGGTCGTGGGTTCGATAAGCGTGCAAAAGCAGTTTCCAACGATTCCTCAGGGCGCTGAAAGGAGCCATCCATTCCCGCTGATTCCAATAAGTTACGGGTTTCTGATTTGCTGTCACGGCAACTGTCCGGCGTTTTGGGGAAGCGCCGGACAGCCCCGTCAATGATCCCGAGATGGCTTTCGCCCGAGCTAATACCTGTGCGGTCCCCCGTGCGTCCGCAACCGTCCTCTGAGTCGTTTCCGACCGAAGCTCGTAAATCACTGTCGTCGTTGCCGAGCGGTGCCGCATCATCCGCTGGACGAGCAGGAGGTCGACTCCATTGCCATCGAGCAGGATGCCCTCAAAGTATGCGGGAAAGGCCAGCAGTTTCGCCTGGTTTACCTGCCCACGCAAGCGGCTGAGGCTCGTCTTGCGCTGGATCGCGGCTCGCGGCCAGAAGCCGGGGCCACTTTTCGTACATCGGACTGGATGTTTACAAGAGACGATCAGCTATTGCGTGAAGGACGCGGCTGGTTGTGTGCATCAGGAAGGCAAGGTCGGCGTGGCGCGAGCTGGACGCATGGATCCCCGAACGCTGCCGCAACCGAGCACCATCGCGATGGAAGCAACGATGTTCACCGGCTGGATCTACTTGGGGAAAGGCTCTGATTCGGGTCAGACCCCAGTCAATATCCGAGTAGCCGACCACTCGCCCACTTCGATATGCGCAGTATTGTGTCAGCGGCCCGCAGCGGCGCGTTCAGCCCTGTACCTTCGCGATCATGTGATCGATGACGACGCTGTGCTCATGCTGGGGGCTGAACATGATGATCTCCGCATCCGTGTCAACCCTCACGTTGTGCCCCGCTGGCCAGTAGAACAGATCGTTGCCCACCACAGTTTCGGTTCTACCCGCAGCATCGGTCATCGTGATTTGCCCGCGCAGCAAAAAACCCCAATGCGGACATTGACATTGATTACCTTCCAGACCAACGAACAGTGGCGTGGTATCGACGCCAGCAGCAAGCGTGAAATACTCGGCGCTGATCGTGTCGAACCCGCGGACGGTCCCGAATTCCTTTCGCTGACGAATCCGCGCACCCGGAATGTCCATCCTGACGTCGATGTCGTCCTTTAGTATGCGCATCGGAGCCTCCGGAATTTCGTCTCCAGACCTTTCGGTCTAGCAGCGCACTCTAGCATGAACCGTTTCCCGGAGTCGAACCATCCGAGAACCAACTGGACAACGCGATGGCGTGCTTTGTATGAAGGCCGGTGTGAACTAAGCCTCCGCGACCACCTCGCAAATTTCCGCATTGTTCAATGTCACGCCCGGCGGCATCGGGTTGCTGCGCATCTGCTGTACAGCGTTTTCGGCGTCCGCTCTCGTGTTGAACAGGACCATCGAAATGCCGACGCTGCGCCCAGCATCGACCGTCCAGACGCCCCGCACGAATCCGGGCGCTTTGCTGACCCTAGGCACTACGGTTTCGTGGAGTGATTTCCGTGCGTTGTCGAACTCACCCGAAGCGATCTTCACGTTTGTGATGACTGCGTGCATAATCAATCCTCCGTCACATGGGAAATAACCCCATTAAAAAACGCGTCAAGTGCTCTCAGCAACACGCGCTTTCTGTCAGGAATGCTAACACCAACAACGCTCCCTTTGTGGAGGACAGCGCCGTAGTTAAATCTGCAAGAGACAGTCGGTGCGCAGGGTCTCGGGCCGGTTTGAATCTTGTAGCCGCGCGGAGCGAGCTTGCCGCCATGCGCGATAAGGATGGTCAGAGTGTGCTCATCTCCGGAGGGCAGGTTTCTCCTCCGGGAGCGGAAAAGGTGACCCCGTTGCCGGTGCTCGATGAAATCAAGCCATCACGTTGACCGGACCGATAAATGTTTGTGTGATGTATCGCCGCCACCGCTGGGTTGGAGAAGAAATGTGCCCTGCCCCGCGCACATCTTTCTGCTGGCCCGCGAGAGTAGATCGGTTCGGATGGAGCGGGGCCCAGCTTGTTCGGTTTGCTACTGCTTGTCGTAGACCAATGTGATGGTCATCGGCTTTCCGTCCGCATCCGTACCCTTCGCTCTCATGGTCATCGTTTTGCCGTCGGGCGAAATGACGATACGGCCATGCGAATGATATTTTCCGTCGCTCTTTTTCGCATCCCAGATGAAGGTATTATCGTCCACCTGCTTGAGGGATACGGTGTCGTAGGGCGCTCCCTCGCCTGAAACGGAAACCGGAGTGCCATCGTACTTCGCCGTATAGCTGGCATTGATTGCACTGCCATCGCTGCGCTCGCCGGTATTGGACACCTTTACCCCGCCGGGAGCCGCTTCGCGGACCGAAGTGAGACTCTTCACCGGGAATGGTGCCGGCGTGTACTTGGTTTTTTCAAGGTTCACCTTCCAGGTGCCAAGGGAGTTGTCTGCGGCGAAAGCGCCTGTCCCTGTCGCCATGGCCAAAAGGATCAGAATCGAGCCAAGAATTTTTCGCATATGGAACCCTCCTTGCGTGGATGGATTGCATGAACGTTCTGCTGCGCCCGCGAGAGGGGCGTGAAATCAGAGGTGACGAACAGCGCGATGCGCTCCGGAGGGGAGGGGAACTTTTCGAGACGGGCAAAATCTAGTGCAATCCCTTGAGCAATGTCAAGCACGGGGATTTCTGCGAAGTACACGCGCGCGAGGCGCACCAGGCCACGGCGGAAAGCCTACGAAACCTGAATCTTGCGGAAGCTTCTGGAGCGGCTTCGATCAACCCTAAGCGAGATGGCGGTAGAACGGATTCAAATGTCCGGGTTGCCGACAATACACCCCAAAGTTCTGCTAATCCTGAGCCGACACCACCCAAGCCATGCCATCAACGCCTTTTGTGAGGCGAATAGGCTCTTCCAATTTCCAGTCCTTCAAATCCAGGATTTGTATGGTGCCGCCCTGGGGACAGCTCAGATAGGCGTACGCTCCATCTGAGGACAGTGCGAACTCTCCTGGAGTGGGCAGGACAGGCACATCGGGGGTGTCGAAAGTTTTAGTAACTTTGCCGCTCGCTGCGTCGATCACAAATAGCTTCCCTGTTTCGGAGTTGGCCAAGCAGCCATCGGCCGTCCAGGGTCATTGCCGAAGAAAACGCGATCCTCGGAAGGGGAATGGATCGCACTACCGCGTTTTTTGCCGTATCAATGACCACGATACGGGGCCTTTGCTGGTCCTGCGTGAAAACAAACTTTCCATCAGGCGAGATCGAAATCCGCTGCACCATCGTGGAGATCGGAATGGTAGCGAGCAAAGATCGCGTCGGCAGATCGAGAACGCTCACGCTCCCTGCATCGTTGTTTGCGGTATAGATCCTCTTGCCGTCGGGGGAGATCACAAACATGTGCGTGTGGCTGGCCCCGGTCGGAATCTGGCCGACCACAGCGCGGGTTCCCGGGTCGACAACATAGATGGCGTTGGCCAGTTCAGCGGAAACGTACAGCAATCCGTCAGGACCAAAATGGGCGCAGTGAGGCCGAACCTCCTTACCCAGATCGATAACCGAAACGGTCGTACCCCTGCGCAGGTCCACGACATGAATCGTGCTTCCGTTCGAGCCTGGCATCCCTACCCACGTGTTTCCGTAGATCGGAGCATACCCAAATCGACCGTCTGGGGAGACAGCAACTTCGTGTGCGTTGATATCAACTCCGACCCTGGCTTCAACCTGTTTTGAGACAGGGTTCACAAGCAGGACCGTGTGCTCCATCTGGTTAGCAATGAGCAGAAGATTGTCCCGGTGCGGATCACCTGATGCGGTACACGGAAGCAAAAGACTCGCAAGGATGCAAATGCCCAGGCAGCAGTGCTTCATAATCGCCCCCTTTCCAACCTGGCTGGGCCACGAAGTATAGCACCGGGAATTGAAATGGGCGAATAACCGGCAACTCGTCCATCTGCGACTGACCGGGCAGGGGATGTCCAAGCATTCTTTCGTGGTTGATGCTTGCTAGCGGATCACGTATCTCGCTTTGGCTACGCGGCTTGGAGAATAGATCGGTGATCGTGCAATGGCGCGCAGCTTTGTGCTTGAGGTCACCAGGACCGGTCCGGTGTAGGGTGTTGAGGCGGTGGTTGGCTCTGAGCCATCGAGCGTGTAGAAGATCTCCGCCTTCGGAGTGGCGGGATCGCTTATGGTGACGCGCACTGGGCCGGAGAAAGTGCCTGGCCGTGGGCTGAAGCTAGGCTTGTCGGCCCGGCCATAGCCGTTACTTGGCGGACTTGCGGCCGCCCTATTCATGGCAGCTCGCTGAGCCGCCTGGATGGCCTGTTCGTTTTCTTGTTGTAGCGTCGCCTGCTGGCTTGCGTCCTGCATGGCCTGCGCGAACTGCCGGTTTGCCGCCTGCATGTCCTGCACGGCCTGCTGGTTTGCCTCTTGTGCGGCCTGAGCAGCGGCCTGTTGACCCGGATTAGACTGCGCGGATACCACTGGGAGGATCAACAGGAAGGCAAGGACGACGGAAAATGTGGTGATGGTTCGACGGATTTCCGTCTCGCAGATGTGGAGCATAGATGTGCCTCCTTGCCTCTCACTCACTTAGACGAAGCAGCACCTTGCAGGGACCCTCCCGTCATTCTACGACGTCCTTCCGAGCGAGTCGGGCTGGGCACGGGTCGGACAGGGGCCTTATGTCCGGTGGCCGACCGTTCGCCAATTAAAAGGACGGGCATCCTTCTCGCGTCAGCGACGCGAAGTGTCGTTAAGGCCGAGAACGATCGGGTTGCCGCGTTGCGAGTAGGTCCCGCTTCTCGCCGGGGGAATCGGCCGCACTCAGTCCGTGAGAACACCATCTAGAATTGACCTGTGATCCGCCCGCGCACTGCGTTCCTCGTGCTCGTCCCTTTGGTTGCGCTGGGGCTCGTCTGGCTCGCATGGCGGCGTCACGCCAGCAACATTGCTCCCTCACTGAGCGATGCCGCTTCATCTCCAACAGCGTCATCCAGCGGTGCACTGTCTCCCGCTGCCGAGGCTCTCGCACCCACAAACATCTACGCGCACAATCTCCTCTTGCGCAAAGGCCCCCAATTTCGTATCTACATCCGTTGGCTCAGCGGCCAGATGGTGCGCACAAGACCCAGCATCGTTCCCTCCTTCGACAATCCCGATTCTTTCGTCCTGGCTGTTCGCAAAGGCGTCATACACGTCAATCTCGGCGACATAGGCAACGTCCTCAATACCACCACCTTCCCTTTCAAGAACGTTATCGTCCGGGGCCAGGGCAACCAGATCAAGCTCACGGGCACGGTCCACAAGTTCCTTGTTTCTCTGCCGGTCGAATTGCTCAGCACGGTCTCGGCCACTGCAGATGGACGCATCCATCTTCACGTCGACAGGATCAACGTACTGAAGATTCCTCTCAAAGGGCTGCTCGGAGGCCTGCATGTGGAGATCGACGACATCGCGGGCAAGTCCGCCATGCCCGGGGTGGAGGTGTCCGGCAACGATCTCTTCCTAAACACCACACAGATCCTCCCACCACCCCACATCCGCGGCCTGCTTACGGGCGTGACCGTAGCTGCCCCGGACCTCGTCCTGGTCTACGGCAACGCCAATAGCGATGAAGCACAGCTTGCTCGATGGCACAACTTCCTTCGCTTCGAAGGAGGCACACTCGATTTCGGCAAGCTCAGCATGCACCCTGTCGATCTCACCCTGATCGACGCTTCGAACGATCCCTGGTTTGACCTTGACCTGGTCAACTATCAGGCTCAACTGGTCAACGGATATAGCCGAATGACTCCGCAGCAGGGACTGGAGATCTTTATGCCGGATCTCGATGACCTAAGCGCAAAGAAGCGGGGCCAGAAGAGCGTCACGATGGAGTGGCTCCAGAACCGCTCCAAAGGCCTCCCTGCTGACGTTCCATCGAAGTAAGGACTAGTCGCGGCGCCAGCGAGGTGGAACTTCAAGAAGGACTAGGAATTCTGCCTACCATGAGCCTACAGATCGCAAGATCAGCCAGAAGATTCAGATGCTCGAAGTCATGAGGCAAGCCCTGAGTATGCTGACGGGAACCTGTCCCGGTCCGGTTGCGACCTGCTCGCTTTGATGAAACCCAGATGGGTGATTTCCGGCAGGCAGTTTTGCTTATCTGGATCCTGACATGCACCACTACGCTATGGCGAGCGGTTGTGCAAGTCCACGGAATGTCTCGTCTGCAGTTCAATTACATCAATCCTGACGACGACCCAAGCCGCAAGAAGTAGTTGCGGGCGCTACCGCGTTCATAGAGGACGCGCGGATGGAAAGGGGGACTTCTGCAGGCGGTCAGTGTTGGAGCGGGGCAGTGTAGCAGCAGGATTGTGGCAACCGCGGAGGGCGATTGCCACATGTTGTTTACGTGTTCACGGGGAAGTAGCGACTCGGAATCGCTGATGGGCAGTCCTCCTGAAAGGATTCTCTTGGGCAAGTGACCGGCATCCATGTAAATCATTGTCAGTCCGCAAAGCTTTGCGCGAGAAGCTCAAGCTCGGAAAGCGTGTCCACCGCCGTTTCGCTTCTGCTGCTGCGTTGTCTCGATATTCGCTTAATGACGCTGATGATCCGGTAAAAGAGCTGCAGAGCGGTGCGCTGGCGGTTCGCCGGACACACGTGGCGGCAGATCGCGAACGAGGTTGGCGCAGACCATATAACGTTATGGCGGCAGACGAAGAGAGAAATTCTTGGACTCCTGGAGCTCAGGTCTGATACCCATGATCCGGACGAAAGAGGGGAGAAAAATTAGAGAACACACCAATCCCGAGCAATGGTTTGTCGAGCAGTTGCGCAGCTATACGCAACGGCAGCCACGCGGCCCAAGGACTGACGATTGTCCCGACGACGCATTCCTGCGCGCCTACGCAGCCAGACCGGGCTCGTTCTCCCTCTCCGATCCCCGCCTGCAGCACGTGACGTCCTGTGATCACTGCCTTCCCGCGTTGCTCGATTTCCGCTCGATAGCTGCCAGTCGCCGTCCTGTGGCGGCGCGTGCCGCCATCGCCGTCCTGTGCGCGGCGTGCCTCATTGTCGGCTTTCTCATTGCCAAATACTGGACCCGCCAAAATTCCATCGCCTCAAATCCGGCTTTCGGCCAGCGGGCATCCGCCGCTGTCGATCGGACGCTCGATCTCACCAATTATGCAACCCTGCGCGGAGCCGAAGAGCAACCCCCCAAACCGCCGCTCAACCTTCCTGCGGCTTTATTGCACGTCAATCTGATCCTTCCGCGTTTCAGCGAAGCCGGACCCTACACCATCATCGTCGTAGCCGGTCGCGAAGGCACGAACCGCATCGCCTATGCTACAGGCAACGCCAGCATTGTCGGCAATCAAACGAAGCTGACCGTGACGCTCGATCTGCGCCGCGCCCGGCCGGGAAGCTATGTCCTCCTCACCGAACTTAGCGGACAGGAGGACTGGTACTCCTACCCGCTCAGGATTCAGTGATCGGAGCAACGCGGGTGCACCAGTGCGTCTCAACGGCTGAGGAGCGTAGTTGTAGCACTCTGGTGCAGCGCCTTGATCTGTCCCACCCAGTCGACCACGCGAAGTGAACGTTGCACTCCGGATCAGAATCTTAGCGTGGCAGAGAGTTGAAGGGAACGGCCTCCACCAGAGCCGGTTACATGGCCGTAGTTGTTACTGGTCAGGTCCGTGCTCGGGTTGTCGAAGGTCGGATGATTAAAAGCGTTGAACGCATCCACCCGAAACTTCAAACTGGTCTGTTCGTGAATGGGAAAGCTGCGCGCGAACATACCATCAAACGTGACCGATCCCGGGCCGCTCCAGGCGTATCGCGCTACGTTTCCCAGAACAGGACCAGTGGGCGTCACGAATGCCGA
>DATEMI010000231.1:0-7636 GCA_035275665.1 Terriglobales bacterium
GCCTTTCAGTCCAGTGGTGTAGTACGTAGCTGCGTTTGAGGAGATCTCAGACCCGAACAGGTCGAGCGTGACGCTGAAATGGAAGTTCACGAATTTCTGCAGCGTTCGCAGATCGACTATGCCGAATTCACGCCCTTGCGATGGATCGGTCAGTCCATGTTCTTTCATGACCTCGCACGTGCGTTGAATAGCGCGCGCCATGCCTGACTCGCCGACGAACATGTGATGCGCTTCCTCCGTTAGCATGAACCGGCAGGTGCGCGAGAGTGGATCAAAGGCTGACTCGGCAAGCGACGAAAGCTGGAACTTTCCATCACGATCGGTGAAGAACGCGAACATGAAAAACGCAATCCAGTGACGCGTTTGCTCGTTGAATGCAGTGAGGATGCGCGGATTGTTGGGGTCGCCCGAACGGCGCTCCAGCAAGTACTCGGCTTCCTCACGACCGTCTTTTCCAAAATAGCGGTGCAGCAGGTAGACCATCGCCCACAAATGCCGACCTTCCTCGACATTCACCTGGAAGAGATTGCGCATGTCGTACAGCGATGGCGCAGTTTTGCCCAGCAGACGTTGCTGCTCAACCGACGCGGGCTCGGTGTCACCTTGCGTGACAATGATTCGCCGCAGCGTCGAGCGATATTCTCCGGGAACTTCCTGCCATGCGGGCTGACCTTGATGATCGCCGAAATGGACCTGACGGCTCTCATCGCGGGGGACGAGGAAAATTCCCCAGCGATAATCGGGCATACGCACGTAGCCGAAGTTTGCCCAGCCATCGCGGTCCACGCTGATCGCCGTGCGCAGATAGACCTGCAGATCCGTGCTGTCTGCCGGGCCGGTATCGTTCCACCAACCCAGGAAAGCCGGCTGCCATTTCTCGAGAGCCCGCTGCAGCGTGCGATCGCCCGCGAGATCGACGTTGTTAGGAATGCGTTGTGAGTAATCAATGTTCATAAGAATTTCGTGATTTCCCGATTTCGCGATTGAGCGATGAGCCGTGCCCAACCGGTAATCAGACCCGCTCCCAATTGAATTTCGCTTTGCTGCCGGTGCCGTACACTTTTAAGGCTCCGGTTTCTCCGACCGCGTTGGGCCGAATGAAGATCCAGTTCTGCCATGCGGAGAGCCGGCCGAACACTCGCGTCAGCATCGTTTCCCGCTCTGGGAAGCGCAGGTTGGCTTCGAGGCCGGTCAGAGCGTCGGGCGAGAGTGCGACTCGCGATTCGATGGCGAGTCGCAGTTCGTCGCTCCAATCCAGATCGTCGGGAGCTGCCGTCACCAATCCCCGTTCCGCTGCTTCCTCAGCCGAGACTCTCTTCCCAATTTGAGAGCGCAGCTTTGAAAGCTGCTCCTCATCGTCATAAAACCTTGCGGCCAGGCGCGATGTTCCGGCAGCCGAAGCGAATGGGCTAAATCCGCGTCCGGATGCCGTCTCAGAATGATCGAAGTTCATCTCCGAAAGGGTGACAAACACGCTGTCAGGATTGTCGGGTAGGTTGAGCATGTAGCTGCGGTCGGCAGCCAAAGCTAGCTCAAAGAGCGTGCCTGCGAAGCAAGAGCCCTCTTCTATGACGGCGTACATGGAACGCGAGGAAACGTCTAAGCGGGCAAGTGTCCGGCGCAGCATGCCGATTACCTCACGAACGAACCAATCAGATCGATGCTGAAAGAGTTGGCGATCGATCTCCAGCACGGCATCGGTGCTGCCAGTGGTTTTGAAGAGCCACAGCCCAAGCTCAAGCTCATTCGTGCGCAGCATCAGGATGGCATCATCCAGTTCGCGCGCCATCTGCAAAGGCCACCAACTCGCGCCTGCAGACTTGATTTCCTCAAGAGTCTTAGTGCCTGCAGCTTCGGGGGTGCGCACCGTAATGGTTGCAGCGCGAGCTTCGCGGTCGAAGATAACATCCACCTGCTCGTAGTGGTACCCACGTTCATCGATCTCGCGCTTCAGCGGCTTCAGTTCAACGCCGCGTTCGTTCTGCGGACGATCACTCTGTTTTGCCAGCTCCTGAACGCGCTTTTGAATATGATCATTCCACTGCGCTGGCTTTACGACATCATCGACGAGTCGCCAATCCTTCGCCCGCTGCCCCTGTACACCCTCGGGTGTTGTGCAAAAAATGTCAGCCAAATCGCGGCGAACTTTGCGTTTGTCGATCACGCGAGTGAGTCCGCCGGTCCCGGGCAAGACTCCCAAAAGGGGAACTTCGGGCAGGCTGACTGCCGACGAGCGATCGTCGATCAGCAGGATTTCGTCGCAGGCGAGCGCGAGTTCGTACCCGCCGCCTGCCGTCGTTCCGTTACATGCGGCAATGAACTTCAGACCGGAATTGCAGCTTGCGTCTTCAATCCCATTCCGGGTCTCATTGGTGAACTTGCAGAAGTTGACTTTCCATGCGTGGGAAGAGCTGCCAAGCATGTAAATGTTCGCGCCCGAGCAGAACACGCGCTGCTTGGCACTGGTAATGACAACTGTGCGTACTTCGGGATGCTCGAAGCGAAGGCGCTGCAGAGCGTCGTGCAGCTCGATGTCAACGCCGAGATCGTACGAGTTCAGCTTGAGCTTGTATCCGGGACGGATACCGCCGTCTTCCTTCGTGTCCATCAACAGTGTGGCGATAGGGCCGTCGAAGCTGAGCTGCCAGTGCTGGTAGCGTGAAGGGTGAGTTTGAAAGTCGACTAGCTGCTTCTCAGTGTCGGTGGCAAGAGCAGTTTCCATAAAAGCTCCAACTACAAGCGTAGAGATGCAGTTTATATCATATCAAGTAGCTTAACCTGCAGTATTGTGCAGCATGGACGAGTCCGATATTCCCATGCATATACTCACGTGTTTGCTCCGAGCAAAGCCAAACTCCACGAAAGGAACAATCGAGGTGCCGACCCTGATTTCTCAACCCACACGGATTCAAGCGGCCGGAACGAAGCCGAAGCTCATCGATGAATACATTGGCCCCATAAACAGCAGAACGCAGGCAGCCAGTGTGGCGCATATGCGCAGTCCTGCGGGATGGGAAGAGCCGGGTCAACGTCCGGAATTCGACGAGTTCACGCTGGTTCTGAAAGGCATGCTGCGCGTCGCGCACGCCTCAGGATTGATCGATGTTCACGCTGGCCAAGCGGTGATCGCGCATAAAGGTGAGTGGATTCAATATTCCACGCCCGAAGGAGCGGAATATATCGCGGTGTGCGTCCCCGCATTTTCTCCCGAAACGGTCCACCGCGACGCATGAGGCTGCATCCGAGATAAAGGGCCGCGAATGAGCGATAAGAATCATGCCGCAAAAAATGTGACTGGACGCTGGCTCGAAATCGACGAAGTCCGGCTGGTGAGTGATCTCCGCATTATGCACGCCAAAGTGGATGAGCTGTACCTGCTCGTGCAAAATCTCAAACGCCGTCACGACGAAGCGGAGGTCTACAACTACGCCGATCATCTGCTTCTTCAGGAAGACATTGACCGCGTCGACCAGATCTATCTCTGGTTCGTGGCTCTGAAGGAGGAAGGTCGCAAAAAGCTAGCCTGAAGAAATTCCACTCGCCCCACATGCCTAAGGTGCGTCCTTCCAGCCCTCGCGTGTAGCTTTTTTGCCACACTCGGTTTTTCAGAAGGCGCGGTATTCTGTTTTTTCACAATACCTTACACGCCGCCGTTTGATTCAAGAGCAGACAATTCGACAGTCGATCAGCTTCAGCGGCATTGGTCTCCACAGCGGTGCCGCGGTGAAGATGCGTATCCTTCCGGCTCCTGCCGACAGCGGAATCAACTTCCGGCGCGTCGATCTCGATAACTTCGACATTGAGGCAGTGGGACGAAATGTCGCGAAAGTCAGTTATGCGACCAGCCTTATGCGACGCGGTGTACTGATCTCGACGACTGAGCATGTTCTTTCCGCGCTGATGGGAGCAGGCATAGACAACGCCGGCATTGAACTCGACCAGCTCGAAGTTCCCATTCTGGACGGAAGCGCACGGCCTTTCGTTGAGGCAATTCACCGCGTTGGGATTAAGCGTCAGCGCAGGCCGCGCACCTATTGGCGCGTGCTCAAACCGGTCGAAGTCCGCGACGGGCAAAAGTTCCTCGGTGTGTATCCCGCAGAGCGATATTCCGTTTCGTACACCATTGACTTTCCTCAGCCCATCGGGATTCAGAGTTACGACATCGACCTGGCGGGCGACAGCTACGCGCGAGAGATCGCCCCTGCGCGAACGTTCGGCTTTCTGCGTGACGAACGCGCTCTGCGGAACATGGGACTGATTCGCGGCGCGTCGGAAGAGAATGCCATTGTGCTGACCGACACTGGCGTGAAAAATGGCCCGCTTCGTTTTGACGACGAATTTGTCCGGCACAAAATTCTCGATCTCATCGGCGATCTAGCGCTGCTAGGCCATCGCATTCTAGGAAAGGTAGTTGCAAATCGCGCAGGACACGCCATGCATACGGCACTGGTCTCGCGTCTGCTCAGGGACAGGTCGCTGTGGGAAGAGGCGCAAATCTCACGCGAAGAAGATGAGCTGCCGGAAAGTGCGACGGCCGGGCCAAGCCCGGCCGTGCTGCACCGTTAACTCGCAGGCACCAGCCGAGCCGGCCGCCGATTAATCTTTTTCAGAATCCGTCCACGCCCCGGATCGCACGTCGTCATGCCCACGAACTCCGGCGCCAATCCATCTTTGCGCTTGAAAAAGTAGCTTCGCATAGTGAGGCAGACGGTGGGATGCGCATCGAGATCCGGCGTGATCTGAATGGGGTCCATTCGCTGGAGCTGGCGGAAATTCGGATCGGTAAACGCAAACTGCCGAGCCGGGATTGACGACGATCCAGCATTCGCATCTGCTTGGGAAACGGTTTGAGGTTGATTAACGGAAGACGGCAAATCAGCAGGCTGGGCAAGCCCAAGCAGCAGAACGGGAAGAAAGAGGCCCATGTCGAACTCCTTTCTCGGGTGAAAGTATAGCTCTGAACGGAAGAGAGAGCAGTTCCTCAGTTGGAACGGAGGCTGAAACCGGCCTTGCAGATTTATTTGCGGAAAGGATCCGTTACGGCCGATTAGACGAGAACACCCTGGCAAAAATCCCGTCTACGTTCCCAAGCTGCCGCCGAAGATCGAAAGCTCGTTCGATCTGCTCGCCGGAGAGCTTGCTGCGAATCTCGGAATCATTGCGAATAGCTTCGCGGAAATTGGTCCCGTTCTTCCATGCTGCCATCGCGTGCTTCTGAACCAGACGATAGGCGTCTTCGCGCGACATGCCTGCTTCGGCGAGATCGAGCAGCAGTTGTCCGCTGAAGATGAGTCCACCAGTGCTCTCGAGGTTCTGCAGCATGCGCTCGGGATAGACGAGCAGCGTGTCGATCAATGTAGTGGTCTTGTGCAGCAGGTAATCGATCAGGATCGTTGAGTCCGGCAGAATAACGCGCTCGACCGATGAGTGCGATATGTCGCGCTCGTGCCACAGAGGTACATCCTCGAACGCAGCCTGCGCATTTCCGCGGACCACACGGGCCAATCCGCTGATCTGCTCGCAGGTAATCGGGTTGCGTTTGTGCGGCATCGCCGACGAGCCTTTTTGCTTTTCACTGAAGTACTCTTCGGCTTCGCGAACTTCAGTGCGCTGCAAATGACGAATCTCGACGGCGATTTTGTCCAGCGTACTCGCGATTACGGCGAGAGTCGCAACAAAGAACGCATGGCGGTCGCGCTGGATCACTTGGCTGGAGATCGCGGCCGTCTTCAATCCCAATTGTGAGCAAATCTTCTCTTCCAACTCCGGCGTTAAGTGAGCCAGCGTACCGACCGCTCCTGAGATTTTGCCCACGCGCATATCTTCCACTGCATGCTCGAAGCGTTCAACGTTGCGTTCCGTTTCCGAATACCAGTTGGCGAGTTTCAGCCCAAACGTAGTGGGCTCAGCGTGAATGCCGTGCGTGCGGCCTATGGTAGGTGTGTGCTGAAATTCAAAGGCCCGCCGTTTGAGAACCGTCTTCAGCGCTTCAAGATTGTTGCGGATGATCAAAGATGCTTCATGAATCTGCAGCGCCTGCGCAGTATCGACCACGTCGTTCGAAGTAAGTCCAAAATGCAGCCAGCGCGATTCCGGACCGACCTTCTCCGCAACCGCGGTGGTGAATGCGATTACATCGTGTTTGACCTCAGCCTCTAGCGCCTGGATGCGCGACAAGTCAAAATCGCCCCGCTCGCGAATGGCTTTTGCAGCCGATTGGGGAACCATGCCGGCTTCAGCTAGCGTCTCTGTGGCCGCCACTTCAACGCGCAGCCACATGCGAAATTTGTTTTCATCACTCCAGATGCGACCCATTTCGGGCCGGGTGTAGCGTGCAATCACGCGCAAGCCTCGACGATCGATTGGAAGTTGCCCGAAGCTGCCGGGCTGAAGGAACAGAAAGAATAGCGTAGAAGAGCGCATCTAAGCGAATAACAGAACCGCAGCCGGTAGGCGGTGGGGCAGCCGCGTCTCCTGCGGCTGCGCATGCTCTAGAACACTTTCGGTGTCGTGACACACGGAATCTGGCGGAATGGCCGGCTTTGGGCGGACAGTGTGCCAAGAATGTCAGTAGAAGCGCAGCCGCAACAGGCGGGTTTGCCCCACCACGGCGGTTCCGTTACTCCTGCTAGACTTTTCTGTTTGCCTTTATGAGTCGAAAGCTATTTGGTACTGATGGAATCCGAGGAGTAGCTGGAGAGTTTCCGCTCGATTCAGGCACTGTTTTCGCGATCGGGCTGGCACTGGGCCATCATCTTTCTCACGAAGACAGGCGTCCGCGCGTAGTCATCGGGCAAGACACGCGAGAATCCAGCGCCTGGATCGCCGATCGGCTGTCCGACGGATTGAGGGCCGCGCAGACAGAAGTAACATCGGCGGGCGTGATCACGACTCCCGGTATTGCTTACCTCGCGCGCGAACTCGGCTTCGACGCCGGGGTAGTGATCTCGGCTTCCCATAATCCCTGGACCGATAACGGAATCAAAGTCTTTGGCGGGGACGGTTACAAGCTCTCCGATGAGCTTGAACTCGCAATTGAAAAAGAGATCTTTCGGTTTATAGAGACCCACCGTGAAGTCACAGCCGTGGTGCCAAACATCTCCAGCTTGCCTGGTGATCATTCGCTGCGCGAAAAATATGAGACGTGGCTGAAGCAAAAGGTCTCGACACCGAAAATAGAAGGAAGCGTTGTCGTCGATTGTGCCAATGGAGCCGCGAGCGCCTGCGCTCCGGAGCTTTTCAAGATGCTCGGCCTTAGCGCAGAGTTCATCCACTACACGCCCAACGGCAAGAACATCAACGACCATTGTGGCGCGCTCTATCCACAAGTCGTTGCAGAGGAAGTAAAGAAAAAGGGCGCTGCCCTCGGCGTGACCTTCGATGGCGACGCGGATCGCGCGCTTTTTGCGGACAAAAACGGAAATGTCGTCAACGGCGACGCAGTGCTGCTCATGGCCGCGCGTGACCTGCAGGCGCGCAGGGAACTTGCGAGCGACACAGTAGTGGCAACCACCATGTCCAATATGGGACTGGAAGCCGCACTGAAGCGTTCCGGTATTCGCATGTTGCGCGCGCCGGTAGGAGACAAATATGTCCTCGACGAAATGCGCAAGACCGGGGCCGTGCTGGGAGGAGA
>DATEMI010000232.1:0-3277 GCA_035275665.1 Terriglobales bacterium
CGTAGTGCTGGGATCGAATTCGCGATCACCAGCGGTCGGCCGCCGCGTGGTATGCAGATGTTAATAGAGCCTTTGGCGCTTACGACGCCGATCGCTGCTTTCAATGGCGGTATGTTTATCAAGTCCGATCTCTCCGTTATCGAACAACGTGTCTTGCAAGCCGACACGATCGAACCGGCTATGGAAACGATGCGAGCTTACAAACTCGATACCTGGATTTATCGAGGCACCGAGTGGTTTGTTCACGAACGTCATGGCGCCCACGTCGATCGAGAGGAATGGACCGTGAAATTTCCGCCGACCGTCGTTCCGGATTTCAAGGGATTAACCAGCGATGTAGCCAAGCTGGTTGGAGTGAGTGACGATCTCGACGCCGTCTGCAAGTGTGAAACAGCGCTGCAGGAGCAGTTCGCGGCCAAGGTACACACTAAACAATCCAATCCTCAGCGCGAAACTCTAGTCTCAGCCGCCCGTTCGCAACCCTATTACCTGGACGTTACTCACCCGCAGGCCAACAAAGGCAATGTCGTTACTACTCTTTCAAAAATGCTCGGTATTCCTGTCGACCAGATTGCGACGATCGGCGATATGCCCAACGACATTTCAATGTTTGAACAAAGCGGAGTGAGCATCGCCATGGGCCAGGCTAACAATGAAGTGAAATCCGCAGCCACCTACAGCACGAGCTCATCGGAAGAAGAAGGCTTTGCCAACGCGGTCGAGCGATATGTGCTGCAACCGGTTTCATCATAGATCGGACGAATTCTGATGCACGCGCTGAATGCGGAGAAAATGAATCCAGGAACAGCGAGGACGAGGTCTGCGGAATCGAGCGCAGATTCGGTGGCATTTGGCGGGCCAGGATCACCGCCCGGGTGGACTTCGAGTGCGAAGGAAGGAATCGGCACGGCCTACCACACGAGTTGCCGCGTCTGGTTCACACTTAGCCACGGGATCGTTAACGAGGTTTACTACCCGAATGTAGATCAGCCCAATACAAGGGACTTTCAGTTTCTTATCACGGATGGTGAATCCTTCTGCCACGAAGAGAAACGCGACCTTACTCACAAGGTGGAGTATCCGGAACCCAACGCTCCTCTCTACCGAGTTACTAATTCCGATCCGCAAGGCCGGTATCGTTTGGTCAAGGATGTTCTTACCCACCCGCATCGTTCCGTTTTACTCGTGCACACTAAGGTCGAGATCCTGGATGAATCGTTGCATGGCAAGTTGAGGCTGTACGCCTTGCTTGCGCCGCACATTGGTGGGCAAGGTGCGAACAACTCTGGGTATTGCGTCGAGATTGGAGGTGTGAAACTGCTGCACGCGCAGCGCGAGAACACGCACCTGATCATGGGATGTAGCAGTGGTTTTTCGCACCGCTCCGTTGGCTATGTGGGTGCGAGCGACGGCTGGCAGGATCTGATGCGCGATTATAAAATGGATTGGGAGTTTCGCGCCGCGGAGAACGGCAACGTCGCGCTCACCGGTGAAATCGATTTGCCGGATAACAATGAATTCACGATCGCGGTCGCGTTCGGTCGCAGTTATGAGACGACCGCGACGAAGTTGTTCCAAACAGTAGCTGAGCGATTCGCAGAGCATGCGCAGCGTTACGTCAGGCAATGGCAGCGCGCGGCCGTAGACCCGAAGTTCGATTTTGTTAGTGACACTTCAGACGGCGGATGGATGTATCGCGTTAGCCGGGCGGTGTTACTCGCGCACGAAGATAAGGTATTTCAAGGCGCGCTCGTCGCTTCCATGAGCATTCCATGGGGCGAAGCAAAGGGCGACGGCGACATGGGCGGTTACCACCTGGTTTGGACCCGCGATCTGGTGCAGAGCGCAACTGCTCTGCTTGCTACCGGCCAGAAGAGCACACCTTTGCGCGCTTTAATCTGGCTCGCGGCCATACAGCGTCCCGATGGCAGCTTTCCGCAGAATAGTTGGATCGACGGAAAAGCCTATTGGAGTGGGCTTCAGCTCGATCAGATTGCTCTGCCAATGCTGCTGGCGCGGCGTTTGCATGAACATAATGCGCTCGGCTTGTTCGATCCGCGCACAATGATTGTGCGTGCGGCGGGTTATTTGATCTTACAAGGTCCAGTAACTAGCCAGGAGCGGTGGGAAGAAGCTGCCGGCTACTCGCCCTCTACTTTAGCAGTCATCATTGCCTCACTCGCCAGCACTGCAAGCTGGGCGAAGGAGCTTGGCATGACGGAGGCAGGCGATTTTATCTTTAGCTATGCTGACTGGTTAGCCGCTCACGTGGAAGATTGGATGGTCACGAACCGTGGGGAGTTAGTGGAAGGTCTGCCAAGGCATTACATCCGCATCAATCCGACTAACCCTGCGGCGCCTGATCCGCACGCGGATCCGAATACAACCATGCTTCAACTCGCCAATGGCGGCGGCCTGCATCCGGCGCGCAACGTTGTCGGTGGGGACTTTCTTAGTCTCGTCCGCTTCGGCATTCGTGCAGCAGACAATCCTATTGTGCGTGATTCGGTCGAGGTAATTGACCAAGTCATCAAGACCGACCTGCCACAAGGTCCTGGCTGGCGGCGTTACAATCACGACGGCTACGGGCAAAAGGATGACGGCAGTGCTTACGACGGAACAGGTGTAGGTCGCTCGTGGCCGATATTAACCGGCGAACGGGGCCATTACGAACTAGCTGCCGGCCGCGATCCCAAGCCATTCATAAAAACGATGGAGAATTTCGCCAATCAAGGCGGAATGATCCCTGAACAAGTCTGGGACGCGCCGGACTTGCCCGACGGCCGCATGAAGCTGGGTCACCCGACCGGTTCAGCGATGCCACTGTGCTGGTCGCACGCCGAATACCTGACGCTGGTCCGTAGCCGCCATGATGGCGTTCCATTCGATCGCGTTGACGCCGCCTATCAACGTTATGTTGTAAACCCCGCTCCAAACCAACACGAGATCTGGATGTTGCGTCACCCGGTTCGCGTTATGCCGCAGGGGAAAACCTTGCGCATCATTGTGCCGGCTGAAGCAACCGTTGTGTGGACCATCGACAGCTGGAAACAGACTAATCGGTCAGAAGCCAATTATGTCGACGATCTGAGTCTGTGGTTTGTTGATCTTCCTACCACAGAACTAGCTGGTAAGTCACAGATTGAATTTACGTTCTCGTGGAAACGCGATCAGCGATGGGAAGGGCGCAATTTTCGTGTCCAAATCACCGAGAAATTACCTAACGAACAATCTCCTCAAAAGCAATAATCAAAACTGTATGAACATTAGCACCTCA
>DATEMI010000233.1:0-16074 GCA_035275665.1 Terriglobales bacterium
TCACTGTCAGCGCTTCAACTTCGGCCTCAACCGATCCGCAGGGCAGTCCTCTTAGTTCGACAATCAACTTCGGCGATGGCGCGACTGCGGCAGGTCCGACGGCCTCGCACATGTATGCGAATACCGGTAATTACACCGTGACCGCAACTGTGACTGACGCTGCGAACCTGCAGTCGCAGGCGACAACGACGGTGAACGTGACCTCGGCTCCGACACTGACCGTAACCCAGCCACTCAATAATTCCACCGTGTCGGCTCCCATTCATGTAGTCGCGAGCGGATCGGCTCCCAGCGGTGTGGACGCTCTACAGATCTACCTCGATCACAACCTCGTCTACCAGATCAATGCAAGTTCGATGGATACGACGGTTGCTGCTGCTCCTGGCGCGCACCTCGTTGTCGTGAAGCTGTGGGACAAGCTGGGCAACGCCTATATGCAGTCGCTGAACGTCACGGTTGCATCGTCGTTCACGGCTTCGCTTTCGGTGAATCCTAGCTCCGTTACTCTCGGTTCGAGCGTCACGGCGACAGTGAGTTCCACTTCGGGAACCATTGCGAGTTCGCAAATTACGTGGGGGGATGGCACCAGCTCTCCGGGTCCATCCGCCTCGCACGTTTACTCGCAGGTAGGGACATACACAGCCTCGGCGTTGGCGACGAGTACGCAGAGAAGTACTGCGCAAGCGACGGCGACGGTAAGCGTGGCCGCGCAGAGCGCGACACTGAATGTCTCCCAGCCGGCGAATGGCGCGATCACCTATTCGCCGATTCACGTAGTTGCTTCTGGATCGGCGCCAAGCGGTGTGGACGCAATGCAGATTTATCTCGATGGAGCACTTGTCTATCAGGTAAACGCGGCGTCGTTTGATACGACCGTTTCCGCGGGAACCGGGACACATGCGGTTGTTGTAAAGCTGTGGGACAAGCTCGGCAATGCATATAAGCAGAGTGTCAGCGGCACAGTAGTTGCGCCGCTGGTCGCGTCGTTGTCAGTGAGTCCGCCGACGGTCACAGTTGGTAGCAGCGTACAGGCTTCGATCTCCGCCTCCTCGGGCATGATCGCCAATTCGTTCATCAACTGGGGCGATGGGACGCAATCGGCAGGTCCAACTGCTTCTCACAGCTATGCCTCCGCAGGTACGTACACAGTAACTGCAACTGCAGCCGACTCAGTGAAATCTGTATCTCCTGCTCCCGTGTCGGTTACAGTTCAGGCCCAAACCAAAGCAGGCGTGGTGATGCAGTCACCGGTGACAAACACCGTCGTGCCACTCTCGATGCAGGTACAGGGATTTGCGACTTCCTCAATTGGTATTGTCGCTATGCAGATCTATCTGGATGGCACTCTCGTCTACCAGAATGCCCTGAACCAAGTCGACACTTACATCAATGTGTCAGCCGGCTCTCACCGCGTCACACTGAAAGCGTGGGACAGCGCGGGAGCATCCTACATGCAAGCCGCTTACGTGACGGCGCAGTAATCAACAGTGAGACGTCAGAGGGCGCCTTCAGGCGCCCTCTGTTTGTTGAGACTCCTGCTGGAGGTTCCATCGGTGTTAGTAGGATTCAATTCTCGGCGCACATGACACGCATTCGCGTTGAGCCTTACACTCATAATTAATGAAGATCGCTCTAGGTCAGATTAATCCCACAGTGGGGGATTTCTGCGGAAACACTGCCAAAATCGTTTCTTATGCTCATGAAGCGCGGCGCCGTGGAGCCGACCTCATTCTCTTTCCCGAATTGGCAATCTGTGGCTATCCGCCGCGCGATCTGGTCGAGAAGCCCTCATTCGTCACCCGCAATGGCGACGCGCTTGCCAGGATTGCCCGAGATGCCCAAGGAATTTCGATCGTCTGCGGATTGGTGACGCCGGCGAAGAGCGAAACCGGAAAATCTGTAATGAATTCCGCTGCCTGGCTGCGCGATGGCCGGGTCGAGTTCATGCAATCGAAGATGCTTTTGCCGACCTATGACGTCTTCGATGAAGATCGGTACTTTGCTCCTGCGCGTAAGCAAGACGTCTTCGGCTTCAACGGCTCTAAAATCGCACTCACGATTTGTGAAGACGCCTGGAACGACAAGCATTTTTGGCAGAAACGTCTGTACAACATCGATCCTGTGGAAGAGCTGATCCGCACCGGGGGGAACCTCGTCATTAACATCTCCGCTTCTCCGTTCACAGTTCACAAACGGGAAATTCGGCTGAAGATGCTGCAGGCCATTGCTGCGGATTTCAGAGTTGCCGTTGTCATGTGCAACCAGGTGGGTGGAAACGACGGTTTGATCTTCGACGGATCGAGTATGGTAATCGGCCCTGATGGTCGCGTGCTGGCGCAGGCCAGGTCGTTCGAGGAAGACTTGGTGATCTTTGATACTGAGACGATGTCGGGCGATACTCACGACCAGCCTGCAGGCGTGGAAGCTGAGGCTTACGCGGCCCTTGTGCTCGGCACGCGCGACTACGTCCGCAAGTGCGGATTCAAAAAGGTCGTAGTTGGGCTGAGCGGGGGAATCGATAGCGCGCTGACCGCGGTGGTCGCCGTCGATGCTCTGGGCAAAGAGAACGTGACCGGGGTCTCTATGCCTGGTCCGTATTCTTCACAGGGCAGCAAGGATGACGCGCGGGAACTCGCTGACAATCTTGGAATCCGATACGAAGTAATTCCTATCACTTCGGTGTTCGATTCCTTCCGCGAAGTCATGAGTCCGTCATTCCGCGGTCTGCCGGAAGACTTCACGGAAGAGAACCTACAATCACGCGTTCGCGGTTCCACACTGATGGCTCTATCGAACAAATTTGGAGCGCTTGTTTTGACGACAGGCAACAAATCGGAAATGGCAGTTGGCTACTGCACGCTTTACGGCGATATGTGCGGCGCGCTCGCGGTCATCGCAGACGTACCGAAGACAATGGTGTATCGGCTGAGCGAGTACCGAAATGGAATCTCGCCAGTGATTCCGCGCACGACCATCGAGAAGGTACCATCGGCGGAGCTGCGCCCTAATCAAACCGATCAGGATACGCTGCCTCCCTACGATGTGATTGATTGCATTCTCGAAGGTTACGTCGAGGAATACAAAACGGCTGAAGAGATTGCCAAGGAACACGGTTACGACTGCAAGGTCGTGATGTCAGTCATCCGTATGATCGAACGCAGTGAATACAAGCGCCAGCAGGCGGCGCCAGTTTTGAAGATCAGCCAAAAAGCCTTCGGCACCGGGCGGCGTTTTCCCATTGCTGCCAAATACGAAGGCGAATGCTGACCTTTCCGGAAAGAATTTCATCAAAGGGGAAACCTTGAAGACGAAAATTCGCGTTGTTTGCTTTGCTGTACTTTTTGCCAGCATTGTCTCCGCTCAGATCACAAAATCCACTCGCGCTCAAAAAGCTGCTCCTTCCGCGAAGGAATCCACAGCGACAACGATCACGGTAAAGCGTCCGGGCATGGAGATCCTGAATTCCTTCATGCACCACATGTTCGGCTACGATCCGATGATCAAGTGGAAGGTCGAGAGCGTGCGTCCTTCTGAAGTGCCCGGAATCACGGAGGTCGTCGTTACCTTCGGAGAACCTCCACAGCAGAGGACGGCTTTTTATGTAGGTAGCGATCTTGAGCACGCCTTCATTGGACAGATCATTCCATTCGGAGCTGATCCATTTGGCCCGGTGCGCAACAAACTTGCCGCTGAAGCCAAGGGTCCGGTACAGGGAAGTGCGAGCGCTCCTGTCGAGATTGTGGAGTTTAGCGATTTCGAGTGCCCTCACTGCAAGAAGGCCCAGCCCAAACTGGAACAACTGATGAATGAGTCGCCGAACGCGCGTCTCGTTTTTGAAAATTTCCCTCTTTCCAATATTCACAAATGGGCCGATCTTGCAGCAGATTACGCGGATTGCATCGCTCGCAGTAATCCCGATAAGTTCTGGAAATTTTTCCACTCAGTTTTCGATCAGCAAGAGCAGATTACGGACCAGACTGCCGCGACCAAATTAGGCGCGCTCGCAACTGATGCAGGTGTGGATGCTGTCGCTACCGCGACTTGCGCGAATTCACCTGACACAAAGGCTCGGGTTAATCAGCAATACGAGCTGGGAGTGTCGGTCGGCGTCAACGCAACTCCTACGTTGTTCCTGAACGGGCGAAAGATTGAAAACGTGAACGACACTCCGATCGAAGTGTTGAAACAAATGATCGATTTCGAGGCCAACGAATCGCAGAAGAAGTAGCCACCCAAACTTAAGGCGTGCTCGGCGGCGGAACAAAGACCGTGCTGGCGTTCGCATTATGTAAAGAATTGCGCACGAGACGAGGTCGAATTGTAATCAGCAGTTCGGCGTCATCGGTCTGCTTATTGTGTAGCGATGTACCGGGTCCGAGTATCGGGAGCTGAGCAATGCCGGGCAGTCCTTGCAGGCTTAGTTGCTCCTGCCGCGTCACCATTCCTGCCAAGATCACGGTTGCGCCTACTGGGACTCCTATTGTTCCCGTGTACTCGCGGTTGGTAATTACAGGCACGCCATTAAGTTGAGTAGCGCCGAGTCCGCGAAGCTGGAATTCCAGTTTGAGCGAAACATCGCGCGTGCCATGAATCGTTGGCGTTGCCTTGAGCGTGAGTCCCAGATCTTCGTAAGAAAACGATGGGAACGGCGCGGTGAAAGAGCCATTGCCAAGCACCTTCGAAATTGCTGCATTGTTGAAGATCGGAGCGAAGCTGGCGTTCAGGATGGGATACCGAGTACCGTCGCGAAATGTCGCCGCATCGCCCTGCTCAGCGCGCAGAGTCAGGTGATCGAGAGAGCGGAATGAGGATGTATTCAGAGATGCGTGCAGCGAAGTTCCGGGAACGATAAGTCCGCTTCGGGAAATACCTCCGCCAAAAGTTGCGATCGGTTGATTCAAAATCGAATTCTGCCCGCCTGCAGCCAGTCCCGCGAGAAGCGCAGCTATCGAGGAACTGTTCGCTTGATTGATGGCGCCACTGGAAATGAGTTGATTGATCACATCCTGATTCGCTCCGCTCAGAAGCTTCTGCGCTTCAGTGTTCACGTTGAACAGCGTGAACTGGGTTGGAATCGATAATCCGAGATCACGGGCGAGTGTTTCTTCAACCTGATAGACGTTTACTTCCAGCATGACCTGCGGCTTGCCCGAGTAGAGATCCTCCAGGATGCGTGTCGCCGCATCCAGCATCGCCATTGGTGCTCGTACCGTCACTTGATTGGAGCTCGGGGCCGCAGTCACGAATCGGATATCGAAGATTGTGCGTAGCAGAGTAACGGCATCATTGATGTCCTGTGGGGATGAAGCGTCACCGATGTAAAACGTCCGCATCGCCAGCCGTTCGAAGTTTCTTCGATTTTCGGGAGTATCGGCGAAAATCAGCGCCTGGTTCTCGGCAACAGGAACATAGAACGTGTCCGTCATCTGCGAGGCGATGGTGACGGCCGTAGCGAAGCTTGCGCCATCGATGTCGAAGCGCTGCTGCTTGCTTGTAACGGAGTTGTCGATCAGCGGACGTATTCCATAGGCATTCCAAACCGCATCCAGAAGTCCACGAGTGTCGCCTTTGTAATGAAAATCGTGCGGAGCGTTCTTAGGTTCGAGATATATGTCGTCGGCATCACGGTAGCGAATCCTCGGCTCGGATGTTGAGGTGCCTGCGAGGGCAGAATGCAGTCCTTCTTGCGCGACGGCGTTGTTCGGATCGATGGCGAGGGCCGCGCGAAACTGCGCGTTCGCTTGCTCACGTTGATTCGAAGCGAGGTCCTGCGTAGCCTGCCTGATCTTCTGACGAACGTCATTCTGCCTCAACAGTTCCTGTGCAGTGAGGACCTGGATGTTGTTCCGATCGAGTTCAACGGCTTCATCGAGGAGGTTCTTGGCGCGTGCAAAGTCGCCAGCTCGAATGGAATCGATTGCCGCAGCGTAGTCTTTTTCAGCCTTCCTCCGATTGCGCTCGCTCCTGCTGGCCGCGTGTGCGGGAACGACCAGGCAAAGGCCAGCGATCAGAACGAGAGACTTGCGCATGGTGAGATTCTAGTCGAGCTGCAGGAGCTGAACGAAGCGGAAAGCAGAACTTGCACATGACAACTCGTGGATCAGGAGCGCGGGCCGCTCTGGCCGAGTGTTTGATGGTAGGGGCCCGGAATTGGAAAGCATTCAATCCCGTCAGCGCGTTGCAAGTAAGCCATTTATCAGTTCATCACGCAAAGACTGGTGCCGAGGGCGGCCGCGCTCCACGAGTTCTTCGGGACTCCCGCTGACGCGTCACTCTTTCTGCATAACATCGCGGCAGCATGAGATGCACATCTCCGGCCCATGCCCGAGCAGTTCTTCGAAGGTGTAGATTCCTGTAGCTACGGCGATCGCAGGTATGTGATTCGCATGAGCAGAACGAATATCGGCAGGCGTGTCACCGACCACGTAGACAGTTGCATTGGCGCCGCGGAACTCACGCGCTTTTTGCACTCCGAAGGCAATGATGTCATCTCGTTTTTCGCGCTCTCCCGAGAAAGCTCCGAACGAGAAGGAATCCCGCAAGCCGCAAGCGCACAGCTTTGCCCAGCCAACTGGTTCAAGATTGCCGGAGGCCACGCCGAGAAGTTTCCCGTCTCCTGATAGAAGCTCAATCAATTCGCGAATAGAGGGGCATAGCTCCGGACGGAGATCGGCGGCGTTCCGCTCGACCTCCGCAGTCATGATTCGTAGTACATCCGGAAGTTTGGGACGCCACTGAGCCTCTGGCACTCCCGCTACTTCGAGGTAAGCGCGAAGAATCCCGACATCAGTATTTCCGTGGACAGGGACGCCCTCGATGCGGAAGTCCAGTCCGAAAACTTGTTCTACAGCATGGTGAAACGCGAAGTAGTGAACGGCGTCGCGGCTGTTCAGCAGCGTTCCGTCGATGTCGAAGAGGTAAGCGTCTGCCGCTTTCCAATCGAAACCGGACTTTACGTGAACCGAAGAGCTCTGGTCCGTGGGAATTTCGGCAGCACCAGCCCATCCCGTCTTAAGCTTGGGACGAGAAACGGCAGATGAATGCTCTTTCGTTGATTGTGTCCCGATTGCCTCGTCGTCGGTTTGGCGAAGCTTCATCCCCTCATCGTACAGCTTTTCTCTCCAGCGGTTCCAATTCGGGGCGAGCGCTGCGTGGAGGACGGCGAGCGCCGTTGCGCAGCTCTCCTAGATCCAAGTTCAGTTCAGATATGGTGCGACTGAGAGTATTGCGGTGCATCCCGAGTTCGCGGGCTGCTTTGCTCTGATTGCCATGATTGCGGTCGAGCACGTTCATGATGAAGCGCTTCTTGAATTCGCGGACTGCCTCAGAATAGAGAATGCCGGACTCATGCATTTGCGCGACGAGTGCCTCAAGCTGGTTCTTCACAGAGCCTCCAAAACACGCCAATAAATCAAGTCAACAGCAGGCAGCCACAAGGCCGCAGGGTATGAGCGAATGAAATCTACTTGGCTGTCCCCGCCGGAACAGCTTTCTTCCCAGACTCGACGCGCAACTCCGCATCCTCCTGCCATTTGCCAATCGCCTGCGCCCCGGCGCGCACACGCGCGCGCAAATCGTAAGGCGCAACCCAGGTCGCAGTGCGGGCAGCCACCAGGAAGTAGCCGCCCATGCTTGACCGGGCAAGAGCTTGATTGTCAGGAGCGAATGCAGCGATCGCAAGCACGCCGACGGTGACGATAGCGACGCCTCGAACGAGCCCGAAGGCTCCTCCGAGTAGACGGTCAACCCAACTGAATCCCACTTCCTTCATCGCCCAACGTGCGAGGCGGCCCACCATCCCTGCAAGGATCAACACAGCGAAAAAGATCGTAAGGAAGGCGGCGATGTCAGCGTATTGAGTTGCGTTGACGTATGGGCGATACACGCCCGAGAGACGGTGATATCCCCAAACCGCGCTCAAGTATCCGAGAACCACTCCGGCCAGAGAGAAGATCTCGTACAAGAAACCTTGAGCAGCCGACAACAGGATCGAAAGCAAAATCACTCCAACGATGGCCCAGTCAACGAGCGTCACAGTGCGAGCTCCTTGCCGGAGAGTTGGCGGTACGCCTGGATGTATTTCTCTCGCGTCTTCTGAACAATGTGGTCAGGCAGCGCGGGAGCCGGCGGGTTCTTGTCCCACCGAATCGATTCAAGGTAGTCGCGCACAAATTGCTTATCGTAGGAGAGCTGCGGTCCCCCAGGACGGTAGCTCTCGGCCGGCCAGAAGCGCGAGGAGTCGGGAGTGAGTACTTCGTCGGCCAAAGCGATGTTTCCATCGATCAGGCCGAATTCAAACTTTGTATCAGCAATGATAATGCCGCGTTTTTTTGCGTGCTCGACCGCGAGCGAGTAGATGCGAAGCGTGAGATCGCGCAGCTTCTCTGCCGTGGACTGTCCGACCATCTTCGTCATCTCAGCGAAGGGGATATTGATGTCGTGTCCGCTGGTCGATTTTGTAGCCGGAGTGAAGATCGGCTCCGGTAAGCGGTCGGACTCACGCAGCCCGGCAGGCAATTTGATTCCACAAACTGCTCCGGTCTGTTGATATTCCTTCCAGCCGGAGCCTGAAAGATATCCGCGAGCCACGCACTCGGCCGGAAACATCTTCGCTCGGCGCACGAGCATCGATCGTCCGCGAAGCTGTTCGCCGAATTCTCGCAGTGGCCTTGGATAATCTTCTACGCGCGCTGTGATCACATGATTCGGAACTACGTCGCGTAAAAAATCAAACC
This sequence comes from Terriglobales bacterium, assembly GCA_035275665.1. GTDB lineage: Bacteria > Acidobacteriota > Terriglobia > Terriglobales > Acidobacteriaceae > Gp1-AA112. Next base: position 8,736 of record DATEMI010000233.1, read on the forward strand.
AGAACAGCGAGAGCTGCGTCAGAACTTTTCCCTTATCGGGAATTGTGCTGGCGAGGATGTGATCGAACGCCGAAATCCTGTCCGAAGCGACGAAGAGGAGATGCTCACCCGCCTCATAGATGTCCCGCACCTTGCCCTGAGCATGCAACGTGGCGGGAAGGTCGGGTTGGGTCAGCACTGAATTCAAGGTCGGGTGATTTCTACTCAAGAAGTGACAGGAAGCATTCGTATTCTAACCCGCACGAAATTTTTGTCAACGCATCCAGAGATGACTTCGTGAGCAATAAACGTTCAATCACTTGCGTGAAAGAAAAAAATGTGATGGAGCGCGAGAAAAAATCCCGAGAAGTTGTTCGTTCCGAGAATCTGCAGAGAGATGTTGCAGTGTCGCTTGAAGAAATGCTGGCCATCATCGCAAATTTCGCGCAGAAGTTTTGTTCAGAGCTTCCACAGAATGCACAGGGTGCGGTTCTCCACTGAGTGAGTATTGCTAGTGAGTTGGACACCACAATCTAAAATTTTGTTGGCACCTCCAAACAAAAAAAAATGGCGCGACCTACCCAAGTCGCGCCACTCTCAAGAAAACTTGCTAACCCAGAATTCTCAAGAATCTCCCGGAAGGATTTTGGAATCCCGGAAACACCTGCGCGAGATCCCGATTGCCCAAATGTCGATAGACCATCTCCCCGAGCACTTGGCGGAAGTCGGTTGTGAGCGCGAGGTCGCGTCCTTGATAGAGCTGCGACTGATCGAGGCCCGGCCAGCGTCCATAGACCTTTCCGCCGCGTACTGGACCGCCTACCACGAACATTACGTTCGCATGTCCATGATCCGTACCACCATTGCCGTTCTGGTGCGCTGTGCGTCCGAATTCTGACATCGAGACCAGAACGGTGTTTTCGCATAGATCACCGAGATCGTTCCAGAACGCTGCGATCGATTGCGAGAACTCCCGCAGTAAATTCGCGAGCTGTCCTTGCGTGCTGCCTTCATTAACGTGGTTGTCCCAACCACCGATGTCGGCGAAGGCGACCTCCACCCCGAGATCAGCTTTGAGTAACTGCGCAATCTGGCGCAGGCTGTCACCGAACCTGCCACGCGGATAATTCGCTCCAGGAGCAGGAGTGTAACGCGCCGGATCCGCCGCCTTGAGCATCTTTACGGCTTCGAATGTTTCTTCTCCGGTGCCATGCAGAACGCTATCCACCGATTGCGCATACATCGCCTCGAACGTGTTGCTGATTGGCGCTGCGTTGGGATTGCGACCACCAACGCCGAAGTCGTTGATATTGCTTAACGCAACTGCCGGAAATTTTCCGGCAAGTGTGCGTGGCAGGGCTGTGCTCAATGCGACCGCGCCGAATGGTGAGTGCTGCTCCTGAAGCGTCTGCATCGCGCGATTGAGCCACCCATCTTCGGTGGACTTGAGGCCGGGCGTGCCGGACTCCATGAAGTCTTGCGCGTCGAAGTGCGAGCGCGTCTCGTCAGGAGACCCGGCGGCATGAATGATCGCGAGATGCCCCTGATCCCACAGCGGCTTGAACGCCTCCATTGAAGGGTGAAGTCCGAAGAAGCCGTCGAGGTCGATGGCGGAAAGCTGCGAAGTCGTGGGACGAGGAATGGCAATCGTCGGACGCATCGCGTAATAGGCTTGCTCGCCGTGAGGTACGACGATGTTCAGACCGTCGGCCGCACCACGCTGGAAGAGCACCACCAGCCGCTTCTTTCCCGTTATGGGAGCTGTCGATCCATAAACCGCACGCGTGAGGAAGCTCGGGATGGCTGAGGTCCCGACCATCGCCATTGCGCCACCCTTCAGGAATGCTCTTCTCGTGATTGCCATATCTACTCCAGTTCTCTTGCTGTTGCGGAGACAGCTCCGCGCCAATACTACCTGCGCTGGAACTCTGGTGAACCCAGAAGTAGTCCAGCGATGAGTCGTAAATTTGTGCCCTCGGCTGCCGGAACATTGTTGCGCGCAGCAGCCTGTGGATCGTTCAGTTGATTCAGGATGGTCGAGTGCGTCTGCTTGGAAACGTCGCCGCCGAGCAATGCATTTTCAAAATCAGCTAATGCTCCGACCGCATCTTTCGGCATCTGATTGTCATTCACCGTTGCCGAAGGATTCCACTGAATTCCTGGCAGCTTTCCGGCGGCGAGTGCCAGACCGAAATTCATGCGGTTCAGCAGCGCTGCGGAGTTCACCCATGCCTCCGCTTGCATCGAGTATCCCGTCGGAGGCTGCATGGCGTAAAGCGGCATCCCAAGCTTCTGCAGTTGGTTATTGAGAGCCTGAGGGGTCTGCACGTCAGCACCTGACGCTCGTATCGCTGAAACCACGAACTCGAGTGGAGTCTTTACTTTTGCGCGATACGTTTGCGGTGCCCAAAACTCCGGCGAGTGATACATCGTGCGCAGCACTTCCCGGATATCTCCATCGGAGTTCATAAACGTCTCGGCCATGCGATCGACCAGCGACGCCGGCGGATCATCCGAAACGAAGCGCATCGCCAGCTTCTTCGAGACGAAGTGGGCCGTCGACGGATGATGCGCGAGCATGTCGAGCGCCTTCATGCCTTCGTTCTCGCCATCTTCCTTGAACTTCTTGCCTAACACGATTTTCGTGCCCGGCTCGTGACGGCGCTCGTCAAACTTGAATTCACCACCCTGCTGAGGCTTGTCGATCGTCCAGCCAGTAAGTACTTTGGCGAGTTCCGTCACGTCTGTCTGCGTATAGCCGCCGTCGACCCCGAGCGTGTGCAGCTCCATGATTTCGCGCGCATAGTTCTCGTTCAGTCCACTCGCGCGTTTCTTTTTTTGTTCTGGATTCTGCTCTCTACGCGAGGGCGGAGGTTCATACACGATCATTCCAAACGGACCACGGCGCAGACGCCCTGGCCGTTGGCGCTGTCCGCCAAAGCGAGCGAAATCGGAATCTGGGCCAATGCTCTGCCAGTTATCGAGATAGAAGAGCATTGCCGGACTCTTGGCAGTGGCGACCAGCAGATCTTTAAATTTGCCCAGCGCGTGCGGACGAATCACATCTCGCTCATACGCGGTGAGCATGTAACGATCCGGACCTTTGTTGATGAAGATATTGAAGTGATTCATCCAGAAATCGGTCATCACTTCATCAAGCTGTCGCTCGCTGTAGATAGCTCGCAGCAGCTTCGCCTGGGTAAGCTCGCCTTGAACCACTTGTTGCGGATTCACCATCGCCAGCAGAGTCTCTTTTTGCTGCGGCGTGAAGCCATCGACGAGACGCTCGCGCTCCTGCTGGTTGAGTGAGCGGGCAACGACGCGCATGTCATCCGGACCCATTTTCATCAGATCTTTGAAGCGCTTGTCGGGAGGCTCGTCCATCAGAGAGTCCGCGCTCAGCGATGCGTACATGCGGTCTTCGAGATCGGCGGCACCTTTGCGGCGACCTCCGTTGCCGGAATCTTGAACAGCCTGCGCATCGCCGTTCAGCGCAGTGTTCTGAGCATTCACAGCGTCCTGCTTGGCTTCCTGCTTCTGGCGCTGACGATCAAGCGCCGCCTCGTAGATTGCCTTTTCCTGCGGATCTCGCGGAATCGAAGCCTTGCCTTTTTCGACCGCCTTGATCACCTGCGGGGGAGGGAAGTCCCGCACCAGCTCATTGGTACTCATCTTCAGCGTGCGAAAGGGAGCAAGCCGCGCTTCGAGCGCGGAGTCGTCGATCTTTTCCGCACGAAGCTGCTGCTCGAACCAGTTGTCGATGCCCATGGCCTCGACGCGCTGCACATCACCTGGACGTACACCAAAGGTGAAGCGATTCAGCACATGGATCGCGCGCTTCTGCTCGTCCATCTGCATGGCCGCAGCGTTGGCCTGAGCCTTCGATTTTTTGTTTTTCTTCTTGTCGGCAGCGACCACGGCGAGCGCCGAAGTCAGCGTCAGAAGCAGAAGCGTGGAGGCCAGAAGCTTCCGATTCTTATGCATAGGAACGTCTCTCCAGGTGCGACAGTACAGCAGTTCGTCCTCTGATTAAAACCTGAAAACAGACGAAAGTTTCAGGAATCGTGCACAGGAAGACTCACTGTCATGGGTCTCTGCTTTCCAGCTAATGCTTTGACCATCTGAGACTTAGAGCGGTTAGGGCCGAAAACGCCTGTATCAGCAATGATCAACATTTCAGCTTCAGAAGTGCTTCTGGAGCTCTGTAAATCGCTCCAGTGTCAGCAGTTTCTGACCCGCGCGTGAGGGTCCACCGATCTCTTCGTGCTCAAGTACCCACGTCATATCGTGCGGAACGAACACAGCATGGAGACCAGCCTCGAGCGCGGGATTCACGTCGGAGCGCGGGCTGTTACCGACCATCCATGTAACCGCCTGATCAAGGCCGTACTTTTCGGCGACAGCGTGGTACGCTCCGGCATTCTTCTCTGCCACGACTTCCACAGCCGCGAAGTACTCCTGCAACCCCGACCGTTCCACTTTGGAAATCTGCTCGGCGGGATTGCCTTTCGTCATCAGGATGAGGTGATGCTTTCGTGCGGTGAGATGCTTAAGCGTCTCCGGAACTCCCGCAATGATCTGCACCGGATGCTCGGCGATGCGAAATGCAAATGCATGGATCTTCTCGCGCAGTTCCGTCGTCAGCGCTTCGACACTAAGACATTCGAATGTGTTGCAGAGCGCAGTGGCAAAGCTGCGAATGCCGTATCCGTGTGTCTTGATCGACTCCCGCTCGACTTCGTTCAGTCGCTCGCGGACCTGCTCCGGCGTGAATTCGCGGTGATTGAGGAAAGAGATGAAGTCTGCAATCGCGCGCTCGAAGTAGATGTTGTTCTCCCAGAGCGTGTCATCCGCGTCAATGAGCAGCGTTTGCGGCGTTCCGTTCTGGGTGTGGGCTGACACGACTTGAGAATAAATCAAACGGCGGATTGAACACGGAGGACACGGAGGATTGTCAGGGCTGTTGCAAATCTCTTCTGGATGGAGAGCTCTTCGCATATATACGACATTGGTGGTAACGCCAAGTACAACCTCCGTGTCCTCCGTGTTCAGCTTTAAGGTTTTTGCGTAGGCCGCAAAAGAATCTCGCTAGCGTAAGACTGTGGCGCCTGCGTCACGACCATCGCCACCACATGCGCCACATCTGCAGGCTGCAGCATTTTGCTGAGATTCTTGCCGGTATGCGGACTCAAGTCCGTATTCACCGATCCAGGACAGACGACGGTCACACGAATATTGTGCGCGCGCAGTTCTTCCGCAACCGAGTACGACAAGCCATTCAGTCCCCATTTTGAAGCCGAGTAAGTCGCGCCATTCGGCAGCGCGTTTTTGCCGGCGAGCGAGGAGATGTTCACGATGTCGCCTCCGCCGTTCGCAATCAGCATCGGAGCAAATGCGCGGATCACGTAGTACACGCCACGCAGATTGGTATTGATGATTTTGTCCCAAGTCTCGGGATCAGTCTGGTGCAGCGGAGAGGAAAAGCCGCCGATTCCGGCGTTGTTTACAACGATTTTGAGTTTCTTCAGACGATCGCCGACTTTCTCGGCGAGTTGCTGCACGTCAGTAAGGGAACTCACGTCACAGGCAATGCCCTCACATTTGCCGCCACTCTTGCGAATGCCCTGCGCGGCCTTTTCCAGTTCGTCGCGCTTGCGCGCGGTGATCACCACTTCGCAGCCCATTTGAGCAAGCTTTTCGGCAATGGACAGGCCAATGCCTCGGCTTCCGCCAGTTACGATCGCCACTTTGTCCTGCAATGGAGCACCCACAAGTCTCTCCTCAGCCAACTTTTGTTCGTTTTTCCACCATACGCTCCCAAACGTTCCATGGGAGCAGTGCGCGCATGAAATAGCCCATCTTGGCGTCGCGTCCGGAGCGGTAGCGCAATTTTGGAGTTGGATCCTGGGCGATCCGAACGATCAGATCAGCGACCTCGATTGGATCCGGCAACTCTCGATGCGATTCCTTCACGCCATCAACATACTTGCGGCTGCGCTCCTTATTCGGAGACGTTCCGTCCGTCGATGCTCGGCTGACCAAAACATTACGAGTCCAGATATCGGTTTTGTAACCGCCCGGCTCAACCAGCACGACTTTAATCCCAAGCGACCGAACTTCGATGCGCAGCGCTTCAGCCCAGCCTTCGAGAGCGTGCTTGGAAGCGCAGTAGCTCGAAACCATCGGCTGGCCGATCAGTCCCAAAATGGAAGACACCATAATGATGTGCCCGGATTTCTGCGCGCGCATGGTCGGAAGCACCGCTTTGGTGACGGCGACTTGTCCAAGAAAGTTTGTATCGAGTTGCAGGCGCAGTTCGTCGAGAGCCACATCTTCAGCGAATCCGCCGACCGCGAAGCCTGCGTTGTTCACGAGAACGTCGATGCGGCCGTGATCGTGCGCAATGGCGGAGATCACTGAAGGGATTTTCTCGAACTCGGTTACGTCGAGCTGTCGCACCTCGATTCCATCAGTCAGATTTCCAGCAGACGCGAGCGCAGCGTCCAATCGCTCGCGCCGATTCACATCGCGCATGGTCGCGACGACAAAGTAGCCGGCTTTCGCGAGTTCCACCGCCGTGAGTAGGCCAAAGCCACTGGAGCTGCCCGTAACCACGGCAACTTTCTTGGTATTCATGCGCTGGAATTGTAGCTGCCACTGGCGAAAGAGCGAACACGGAGGACACGGAGGAGACGAAGGTTCGATTCGTCGCCGCTCCCTAAGTCGTCGCCCTCCGCACGAATCTCGAGAACCATCAAAGCCATTGCATTTGGAAAGACAGATGTTCGCGCCCGCCGATAACCCTATGCATACGCTGGTTTGAGTTATAGGGATTTCTCACCGCAACAACAGCGGTTCGGAATGACAACACAAAAGAGTCCCTCTGTGTCCATCGTGTCCTCCGTGTTCAATCCCCGAAGTTTGCAAATCAGCTCTGGTTACGAGAACATGAATCTTTTGTATTCCACCTCGAAAATTCCCTAGGAGTGACGAGCCGAGAATGGCGAAAGAGAAGAAGACTGCCTCCGACAAGATCGCGCCTGCCAAAGGCAAGCTAGGCATCATGATTCCCGGAATGGGAGCCGTGGCGACCACGTTCGTTGCCGGAGTCGAAGCCGTACGCAAAGGACATGCAAAGCCAATCGGCTCCATGACGCAGATGGGCACCGTGCGTCTGGGCAAGCGCACTGACGGCCGCACACCGAAGGTGAAAGAGTTTGTCCCGCTCGCCGGGCTCAACGATCTCGTTTTCACCGGCTGGGACATCTTCGACGACGACATGTATACGGCTGCGAGCAAGGCCGGCGTGATCGAGAGAGACCTGCTCGACAAAGTAAGGCCGTTCCTACAATCGGTGAAG
>DATEMI010000234.1:0-2985 GCA_035275665.1 Terriglobales bacterium
AAGGGACTGACGCATGAGGCTGCGCTGGCCATCTCAAACGCCAGGCTCTACGAGGCCGTGGAGCAAAAGCAAAGACGATTGCTCGCTCGATTGCGACAGCTCGAGCATCTGGCAGAAACCTTGGCGCACGATCTCAAAGGCCCAGGCGCGCGTATGGAAGAACTGGCGAAGCTCTTGGTGGAAAGGTGCTCCGGCCAGGTCGACGAGCGGGCAGCGAAATGGCTGAAGTTGCTGCAAGAAAACGGCAAGGATATCGTGGAACGAGTAGAAGGCATTCTGGAGGTTGCTCGCGTCGGCACGGGCAAAGGATCTGTCAGCGCCGTGGATCCGAGATTGGTCGTCGACACCGTTTTGAAATCGTACGCTGGTGAAATCGAACAACTTGGAGCAAATGTGCAGGTGGAGCCTGGATTTCCGCTTGTAGTCTGTCATGTGGCTTACCTTCGACAGATATTTGACAACCTCATATCCAATGCTTTGAAGTATCCTCGACCGGGAGAGGCGCCTGTGCTGAAAATTACCTCGACGACCGGTCGACACATGGTATGCATTGCCGTCCAAGATCTGGGCATTGGGATTCCCACGGAACATCGGCAGCGGGTCTTTCAGCCATTCGTGAGGCTACACCCTTCGGATACTCGGGGTAGTGGGATAGGCCTTGCCATCGTCCAGCGTATAGTCGCGCTCTACGGCGGTCAGGTATGGATTGAAGGCCAAGATGGGGAAGGTTGTACGGTGAAATTCACCCTGCCATGGCTGCGGAGTGATCTAGCAGGTGACGCAACACAATCCTCTCAGATCACTGTAGCGGATCTACCACAAAACGGTGTGCTCTGAGGTCACACATGGTTAACAGCGATGCTTCCAATGTCCGGAATGCCGAAAAGCAGTCCAAATCCCCGTTCACGATCTTGGTCGTCGAAGACAACCCTACAGATATTGAACTGATGCTTCATACCCTCGAGCAAGCTGAACTCAAGCCATTAGGCGGCGACTTCGAGATGGAAGTACGCGCCAACGCCGAAGGCGCCTTGCAGTTGCTCAGCGAACGCTCAGTGGATCTCGTGCTCACTGACTTGATGCTGCCGGGGCTGAGTGGATTGGACTTGGTCAGCCGCATTCAAGCGATCGATCCTAACCTGCCGGTTCTCGTGATCACGAGAGTCAATGCCGTCTCGCAAGCCGTCGACGCCATACGTCGCGGTGCATTTGATTATGTCCTGAAGCCGGTCAACCCTGAAGATTTGGGTGTCCGACTACATCGTGCGATCCGAATTTCCGAGATCTTACGGCGGCATGCCATCTACGAACAACATGATCGTCAAACGTACGAAACCAACAGTCTCGTGGGAGTGAGTCCGGCCTTCGAGGGGGTGATCCGCGGCATCGGGGCAGCCGCGCAGACCCGCTCAACTGTCCTCATCACGGGAGAAACTGGAACAGGGAAAGGTCTGATAGCACGGGCAATTCATCAACAAAGTCAGGAGCAGCATCGGCCTTTCCAAGTGATCGATTGCACGACGGTGCCGGAAGGTATGATGGAGAGCGAGTTGTTTGGCCACGTGCGCGGCGCTTTTACCGGCGCGGTGTCGGATAAGCGCGGCTTGATCGAACTCGCAAACGGCGGCACTGTGTTTTTTGACGAAATTGGAGAACTTTCACTCCCATTGCAGGCTAAGTTGCTACGCGTGCTTGAAGAGAACGAAGTGCGGCCACTGGGTGGCACACGCGTCCGCCGTGTAGACATGCGGTTCATCGCGGCGACGAATCGTAATCTGGAAGAACGAGTCCGTGACGGGTCGTTCCGCAAAGATCTGTATTACCGCTTGGCTGTCATGCAAATCGCCGTACCACCGTTGAGGCAACGCAGGGACGATATCAAGGTTATCGCTCGCCATCTTCTGGGAAAATTGGCTCGCGAGTTCGGCAGGGCACGCTGTCATTTCGATGAAGAAGCCGTAGGTGTGCTCACTGCCTATAACTGGCCTGGAAACGTTCGTGAGCTGCGCAATGTCATCGAGCGCGCGATGATGTTGGCGACTGGCGAATCGATCACCGCCCCTGACCTTCGTACGTTGTTGCCAAAATCCGCACACGAATCCGAGGTTGGTGACAGTGGACTCATTTCGCTTCCCTATATGGAGGCCAAAGAACGCGCGATCGAGCAGTTCACCAAAGCCTATCTCCAAGCGAAACTGACGCAACATCAGGGCGTCATTACCAAAGCGGCGGAAAGCAGCGGCATCCCACGGCAGCATTTCTCCTTATTGATGAACCGTTTTTTGGGCAGCGAGTCTTCAAGCGAAGAGTGAATGCACGGGTTGTTCTGGTAACGTGAACGCAATCTTTCCTGTGCAGCCTTGTCGAGATGAGTAGCTTCGTAGCGCACTCGTAACAGTTTGTCACCATCCTGAACCCCTCCTTCCTAGTTTTCCAACGAGCCTGTCACGAACGGTCGAATTGCATATTCGAATATGCGGAACAAACACGTTGATTTTCACCAGCTTACAAGCCGTTTATCCATGATGCATATATCGGTATTCCTTTTTGCGGATTGTTAATTCCCACCGCTCGCCATCCTTTCTCATTGGGTCCATTTATCCCGAACATAATCAGTAGCTTACGAGAATGCAGCAGATCGCTTGTCACCGACGGTTCCGTGGCAGTTTCCTTGCTCAGGTCGACTGCCTCATGAAGACCCAACTTCATAAAAAGGAGGTGATAGCCATCATCCGAAGGTGTTGGTGAGATCGGTCCATATCTAGCAGGGAGGTAAATCACATGTTTGTGTCACGCAGACAGTTTTTGAAAGTCACGGCAGGTACGGTGGCCGCGGTCGCGGTGGCCGATAAAGTCCTGGCGTTGACGGCTCTGCAGCCGGTCATCGAGGTGGGCAACCCCCTCGGCGAATATCCGGACCGGTCGTGGGAGCGGGTCTATCACGACCAGTACCGATATGATTCGTCTTTTACGTGGTGTTGTTCA